>JAGAAE010000081.1 GCA_017615405.1 Clostridia bacterium
ACCTTTAACGATTCGCAAAGATCTTTTACCGCCATATACATTAGTTCTTCCGATTTAGACGAATAATAGAGTTTACCGGAATCGAATTTAACGGCATACTTTGAATTATCAGCAGGGGCGGAAATATTTCTGTTCGTATTACCGATATGTATTTCGTTCTGAACAGCCGCAACCGAATCAAGCGCGATATCTATCGGCGTTGCCGACGTTTCGCTTACTGATCTTTGAAGATATCTTGCACAACCCACTTCATAACTCGAATAGTTTTTCGGAATAATGATTCTGAAATCGGACACGTCGAGGTTTCCGAGAGAAATGTTTATTGAATTCGGGAAAACGGTGTGTGACGAATTCCCCTCATATATCCAAGTATAATCTTTCGGGACCTTTTTGGTATTTCCATCACAGAATTTTTCCACAAAGTGTTCTGTTGCTTTTACCAGTGCCTCGCGCTCATATCCGAAAATGCAGATATCGTTTCCGACCGTGCAAACAATTGCATCGTAATAACAGTTTGATCTGTTTTTTCTGAGTTGCTTTTCGGCATAGGCAGAAGCCGGACGGTTTGTATCGGCAATTATGAGTTCTCTTATCTCTTTATTTGCCGATATTGCATCGGTTTTGAACTCAACGGAACAATTAAGTTTTTCTTTGATCGTTGAGGCAAAGTTTCTCGTGATAACCGTAACGAAATCTTCACAGGAGGATCCTCTTATGATACGGTAATTGAGTTTGTTCGCCTCTAAAAAGTTATCGGTCATCTTTTTAACCGTTGTTCCGCTATCGGTAGTATCCGACGAATTATCATTCGAAGAAGTTCCGGGACCCGAATCCTCAAAATCATCGATTATTCCGTTTTCGTTTTCATCGGAATATACGGTTTCCTCTTCACCGATTATTCTTTGTCCTACGACCCGTGTCTCGTATTTAGTAACGGGGGTGATAACCGTTTTCTTAATTGTCTTTATATGGCTGTTTTCACATCCGCAAAGGTTTATTGCAAAAACAATACAGAGTATAAAGACAATAACTGTTTTAACGTTTCTCATATCACACACCCGCTTTCTTTGAAGGTTTTTTCTTCTTGATAAGAATTATCAGGAGTATGGTGATCCCTGCCGCAACAACAACCGAACCTGCAACAATAAGAACTATCCATAAAGGCGATATTCCGTCGTATACCCTTACTTTTTGTATCGTGGTTTTCTTTTTGTTATACTTGACCGGGTATTCTTCAACTATATCCTCATACAATACTTCCGAATCGTCCGATTGGAGCATATCAAGGTCGATATCGGACATATCCTCCCCCGCGGTCGGACATTCTTTTAAATATGCCGAAAGTCCCGATTCATCCTCTACAATAATTGAAATATCTCTATCTGAATCAAAGTCAAATCTTGCAACGACTTTCCCGTTTGAATCTTTAAGCACAACGTTGTCAATATATCCCTCAAAACCGGGTCCGAGATAGAACTTAAGGTTAGTACCCTTTTTATCATTGGAGATTGGGAGCGTATATGACTGCCATTCAAGCTCCGTAAAATCTGTTATGGCGCCACTTGACACGCTTTCGCCCGAAGCACCTGAAATTGCAGGCTGGATCTTTGAACCCGAATCGGATTTAACGGTCAGACAATCAAAGGAAACGATATACTGACCGTATTCAATTCCGGGTATTGATTTATCGATCACGAAATAGGTTTGTTTCCGACAGCCGGTCGAATCGACATATATGCCGTAATTTGCGCCGGAATTATTGCTTTTACCGTTCGTATCATCGATCTCTTCCCAAAGAGCATTGAGATAAATGTTGGAATGACCGAATTTTTGCTGTGTGAAGGGCGTCGTAAATCCATAATCGGTAAACCAGCCCTTAAATATTGAGTTCTCTTTTTTCGGTGTGGGCAACGGCGGTATTGTATCACCCTCTTCACCGACATACGGCTCTATGAAATTTCCGCCGTTGGTATCAAAAAGGATTGTCTGACCTCTACCCGATTTTACCTCGGTCACTTCAAAATCATCAAAGTAAATAAGTGCTTGACCGGTCACACTGAACCTTAGATATATGTCCTTCTTTTCAGTATCGCCGGCAAGACCTAAAAGCATGGTCATCTGATGCCATTTGCCGTCGGACTCATTCAAAACGGGATACTGATAAACCTCGTTTTCACAATTAAGCCCTTCCCAGTGGGAATTGTAATTACACGCGCTGACGGAAAAAGTGAGATCGGTTGAAGTTTCGGCAATTTTATACCAATACTTCACAATATACATTTTTTCCTCTTCATCGTGAGTGTTTCCGAGCTTGATCTGTTCGTTTATCCCGTTTGTCAGCAGAATCGACGCGGCGGGATCAGAGGCGTATTTTTCTGCTCTCGAATCAAATCTCAGAGCATAACCGATACCGCTTTCATCGTGACAGGCTTCTTCGGCAATACTGAAAATACGCATTTTACCGTAAAGCCCGTATCTGTCCCATAAATACTGAAGAGACGAGCTCGACGTCATTCTGTCAACATAGATCTTGGTTGAATTATCGAATCGCTCTGTGGCATAAAAGCCGTCATATGTTAGAGATTCGCCGTATAATGTTTTACAATCGGTCAAAAATGCCTTTGTTTCGCCCGAATCACCGAATTTTTGCTTAAACGCGGGATCATTATACCATCCGCCTACCGAGCGAAGTGCCACGGGATTCTGCGGAAGAATGGCATCTGTACCGACCACACCGGCTATGGGGTCAACGAAGTCCTTGCTTATAAAATCAAACATTGAAACCGGCTTTTCTCCGGCATCAAAAACGCAGAAATCATCAAGGTAGATCCCACCGAATGAAGAGGATGCTAAGAAATTAATTTTAAGTGTAACATCTACATCAGGTGAATCACCGTTTCTCGTCAGAGATACCGGAAGCGATGCGGTATGCCATAATGAATCGTTATTTGTATTCGCGCCACCGAAGGTGATAGAAGAGCTTGTTCCTTTTTCGACCGAAAGTGATTCTTCACTTCCCGGTGCGGCAATATCAAAGCTCATTTTCACGCCGTTGCCAGCGTCGGTCGCCTTATATCTGAAACGGATGATCAGGTTGATTTTTTCGTTCGCGGCAAGATCTTTAAGATACGTATTGCCGCTTGCATTATTAAGATTTACGCTTCCCTGCCCGGCGCTTGCAGAGTAAAGTTTCAGGGTTTTAGTTCCGCCGGTGCCGAATCCGTTCATTATCTTATACTGGACAACGCTTGCCGAAACAGGAGCGCCGCTTTCAAGGGATTCCCACTTAGGATAGACCGTTACGGTGCTGCCGTC
>JAGAAE010000082.1 GCA_017615405.1 Clostridia bacterium
ATTTGAGACGCCGACCGCGACGTATTTCGTGTATTCCTCGACGACGGCAGTGCCTGCCTCGTCGCCCTGACGCATTGCGTCAAAGGCGGTCCGTCCGCCGACGTTGTTTAAATCGTTGCCGCAAAGGTCCCACATAATGCTCTTCGGGAATCTTATCATAGCCTGCTTTGTCTGGCGAATGAGCGCCGTTGCGGAGGCGTACGCCTCAAAACAGCCGTTTCTTCCGCAGGTGCAGGCTTCGCCGTTCATCTGAATAACGGTGTGACCGAGTTCTCCGCCTGCATAGTTGGAACCGGCGTAAATTTTTCCGTCTGATATTATCCCGCCGCCGACGCCTGTTCCGAGGGTGAGGGCTATGAAGTTTTTGGTGCCCTTTCCGGCTCCCGCGATATACTCGCCGAAAGCTGCGGCGTTTGCATCGTTTTCGATCAGGACCTTTTTCCCGAGTTTTTCTTCGAGCATTTTTCCGAGCGGAACGTCGAAGAATCCGAGGTTGTTGGCATAAACGACGACGCCGGTCTCACGAATAACGCTTCCCGGGGTGCCTATTCCGACACTTTTAACGTCGTCAAGTGAAAGCCCCGCGTTTTTAAGTGCGGTTTTAACCGCTCCTGCCATATCATGGGCTATCTCTTCGGCGGGGCGGGGAGCGTTTGTCTTGACCTTCGCCGAGCTTATTATTTTATAATTTTCATCGACGATCCCGACTGCTATGTTCGTTCCGCCTAAATCAATTCCTATCCTATACATGTTTTTTCTCCTTTTTTTAAAACAAGTCTATCGTTTTGTTTTCGGTTTCCTCGCCGACCGAATCGGTCATGCCGAGTTTGCTAAGCAGATCTTTTGCCGCGTTGTAGCCCATCTTTTTCTGACGGCTGTTCATTGCGGCGACCTCTATGATGACCGCCAGATTTCGTCCCGGTTTAACAGGGATGGTTATCGAGGGGATCTCAAGTCCCAATATTTCGGTCGTCTGGTCATCAAGTCCCATACGGTCGTAGTTTTTGCTTGAATCCCAGTGCTCCATATTGATGACAAGATCTATCTTTTCGGTCAGTTTGACCGAGCCGACGCCGAAAATTCGGCTTGCGTTTATAATGCCGATACCCCGAAGCTCGATAAAGTGCCTAATATTGTCCGGTGCGCTCCCGACGAGCGATTTGTTTGAGACCCTTCTTATCTCGACGGCATCGTCGGCGATAAGTCGGTGACCTCTTTTTACAAGCTCTATCGCCGTTTCACTTTTACCGACGCCGCTTTCACCGAGCAGAAGGATACCTTCGCCGTAGACCTCGACCAAAACGCCGTGCCGCGTGATCCTCGGGGCGAGGTGAATGTTTAAAAAGGCAATAAGCGCCGCGGCAAATTCCGAGGTGGTATCTTTTGTTCTGAGGATCGGCACGCCGCATTCCTCGGCGACCTCGAGATAGTAATCGTCGATTTCAAGACTTCGGGCTATAACGATCGCCGACGGCTTTTTAGAAATGTATTCCTTCATTTTTTGCCTTGCGGTCTCTTTGGGGAAACTTTTGAGGAAACTTATCTCGCTTATGCCGAAGATCTGGATCCTGCGCGCGTCAAAATAGTCAAAAAATCCCGAAAGCTGGAGACCGGGACGGTTGATCTCGGTCGAGACGATAATGATCTCATCCGCCGGTTTTGGGACGTATAAGACTTCGAGCGAAAACTCATCTATGATTTTTTCAAGGGAAATGTTATAATCGGTTTTCATTTCATCCTCCTGTCAAAAGGACATTATTATTTATCTTATTATACTACACAAAAGATGATTTGAAAACATTTTTTTATTTTTTCTTGATAATGGGCGGAAAAGATTATATAATTAGAGAGGTATTTTACTTTTATAAAGCACGGTGATATTTATGAAACTCGGTATGGTAGGACTTCCGAACGTCGGAAAGTCGACCCTTTTTAATGCGATAACCAACGCGGGAGCGCAGTCGGCGAACTATCCGTTCTGTACGATAGAGCCTAACGTCGGAATGGTCAGCGTCCCGGATGAAAGGCTCGAAAAACTCGCCGAAATATACAAGCCCGACAAATTCACCCCCGCGGTCATAGAATTTGTCGATATAGCAGGCCTCGTGAAGGGCGCTTCAAAGGGTGAGGGACTCGGCAATAAATTCCTTGCGAACATAAGGGAGGTCGACGCCATCGTTCACGTCGTCCGCTGTTTTGAAAGCGACGATATTATACACGTCGAAGGCTCGGTCGACCCCGTACGCGATATTGAAATAATCAATCTGGAACTTATTTTTTCGGATCTTGAGATCGTCGCCCGCCGACTTGACAAGGCGCAAAAAGCCTTTAAGGGCGATAAATCCTTCGGCGCCGAGATAGACTTCTTAAAACGCCTGACGGCGCACCTTGAAAGCGGTCAGCCCGCCCGCTCGATCGAGACGGAAAGCGATACCGAAAAGGAAATCCTGGCAACGACGGCGCTCCTTTCCGCAAAGCCGGTCATCTATGCCTGCAATATGAGTGAAGCCGATTTTTCGGGCGGTATCGAAAACAATGAAAATTACAAATCGGTCAGGGAACTTGCGGTGAAGGAAAAGGCTGAGATCCTGCCTATCTGCGCCGCTATGGAGGCGGAAATGGCGGAGCTTAGCGATGATGAAAAGCTTATGTTCCTTGAAGAATTGGGGCTTGAACGTTCGGGACTTGACCGTATGATCCAGAAGTGCTACGCCCTTTTAGGGCTTATTTCCTTCCTTACCGCAGGCAAGCCCGAGGTAAGGGCGTGGACGATAAAGAAAGGCACGAAAGCGCCCGCCGCCGCAGGGAAGATCCACAGCGATATCGAGCGCGGATTTATTCGTGCCGAGGTCATCGCCTATGACGATTTTATATCCAAGTGTGACGGAAATATGGTCGTCGCCAAGGAAAAAGGACTCGTAAGAAGCGAGGGAAAAGAATATATTATGAACGACGGAGATATCGTTCTTTTCCGTTTCAACGTCTGATTTTTGTGAGGTTTTATAATGGATTTTTTGCGCAGGACATGGGTCGAAATTGATACGAACGCACTAAAACACAATTTCGATGCGGTCAAAGCCCTCTTAAAGGATACGAAGGTCATGGCGGTCGTTAAGGCGAACGCCTACGGTCATCACGTCGATATCGTCGCTCCCTTGCTCGAAAAATGGGGCGCCGACGCGTTTGCCGTTTCGAATATCGAAGAGGCGGCGGAACTACGGCGTTTGGGCATTGAAAAACCCGTTCTTATTTTAGGTTATACGCCCGAAAATTATGCTCTTAAACTTAATGAACTTAACATAACCCAGTGTGTTTATTCCCTTGAAGAGGCGAGTAAACTTTCGTCTTTTGCGGTAAAAGAGGGGGTAAAGGTCAAGATCCATATCAAGCTTGACACGGGTATGGGAAGAATTGGCTTTGATTGTCGGAAAGACGCCCTTCCCGGCATAGAAGACGCTGTCAAAGCGGCAAAGCTCCCCGGTCTTGTCTTCGACGGGATCTTTACTCATTTTGCCGTTTCCGACCGCGCTCCGTTTGAGGAGACCGGCTTTACCGACGAACAGTATAAACGCTTTGTCGCCGGGGTGGATGCGTTCAAAAAGGCGGGGCTTGAGCCACCGCTTGCCCATTGCAGTAATTCGGCGGCGATCTGCCTTGATGAGGATAAACGCCTCGATATGTGCCGCGCCGGGATCATCCTTTACGGTCTTACCCCTTCGACCTCGCTTGATATCGGGGAAAACTTTATTCCCGTTATGACCTTCAAAACGGTCGTTTCGATGATAAAAACGATCGATGAGGGCGAAACGGTAAGCTACGGAAGGACGTACACCGCGCCCGAAAAAAGGGTCATTGCGACCCTGCCGGTCGGTTATGCCGACGGCTATAACCGTCTGCTTTCAAACAAGGGTCACGTCCTTATAAACGGTAAAAAAGCACCCATCGTCGGAAGGGTATGCATGGATCAGATGTCGGTCGATATAACCGATATTCCCGGTGTTAAAACGGGCGACGAGGTCATTCTTTTCGGCAAGGAACTTCCGGTCGAGGAACTGTCCGACCTTTGCGGTACGATAAATTACGAAACGGTCTGCGCCGTTTCTGCCCGCGTTTCAAGAATTCCCGTATAATGCGGGAATTTTTTATAAATTTCCTTAAATTTTCTGTTGTCTTTTTCAGGGCGATTTGTTATAATAAAAGACGGCAAATAAAATCAAAATAAGGAGTATATGCAATGACATTTTCAGAAGAAGTTAAAAGCATGTGTTCCGTTGCCAAGGGACCGCATCACGGTCCCGCTCCGATCCCGGAGGAAGGCAAATGGATCCAGGCGAAAGAAATCAAAGACATTTCGGCTTATACCCACGGCGTAGGCTGGTGCGCACCTCAGCAGGGCGCCTGCAAACTCTCGTTAAACGTTAAAAACGGCATTATCGAGGAAGCGCTCGTCGAGACCATCGGTTGTTCGGGTATGACCCACTCCGCCGCGATGGCAGCCGAGATACTTCCCGGCAAAACCGTTCTCGAAGCCCTTAACACCGACCTCGTTTGCGATGCTATCAACACCGCTATGCGCGAGCTTTTCCTTCAGATAGTCTACGGCAGAAGCCAGTCGGCTTTCTCGGATGACGGTCTTGTTATCGGCGCCGGCATGGAGGACCTCGGCAAGGGCGCCCGCTCAATGGTCGGCACTATGTACGGCACTAAGGAAAAGGGCGTTCGTTATCTTGAAATGACCGAAGGCTACTGCACAAGAATGGCTCTTGACGAGAACAACGAGGTCATCGGTTATGA
>JAGAAE010000007.1 GCA_017615405.1 Clostridia bacterium
GATAAAGACGTTGCGGCTTTAAAGTCAATAAGAGAAGAGACGGTTTTATCCGACGAGCAACTTTCGGAAATTATCGAACTCTCGGATTATACGCGGGCAAAGTCGAGGGCGCTTTGGTATCTTGACCGAAGCGATCACACCGAAAAACAGCTTTACGATAAACTGATCCGGGCGCGCTTTTCCCCGAGAGTCTGTGCAAAGGTCATTGCCAAGCTTAAAGAACTCGGGCTTATAGACGACGAACGGTTTGCAAAAAGATACAGTGAACGCCTCTTTGAGGCAAACACCTCAAAAAGGCAGATCTTATGTAAACTCTATGAAAAGGGCGTAAGCCGCGATCTTGCAAAGGTGACCGTTTGCGCCCTTCCCGAGGACGAAACGGCGCTTATCAGGAACCTTATTGAAAAGAAATATAAACAAAAGTTAAAGGATAAAGAAAGTGTAAAAAAGGTCTACGCCGCGCTTATAAGGAAGGGATTTTCCTTCTCCGGCGTTAAAGAGGTCCTTAAAGATTACGAGGAAGAACTTGCCTACACTTTCGAGGATACGTAAATGGCAAAGGTGAGTATGGTATCTTTGGGTTGCCCGAAAAATCAGGTCGACGCCGAAATGATGCTGTATTTGTTGAAAGAGGGCGGTTTTGAACTCTCAAGCGAGGAAGCCGAAGCCGACGTTATAATAATCAACACCTGCGGTTTTATCGAGGAAGCCAAAAAAGAGGCGATCGAAAACATTCTCGAAGCCGCGCAGTATAAAACGAGCGGTAAATGCAAGGCGCTTATCGTGACGGGATGTCTTGCCGAGAGGTATAAAGACGACGTGACCGCCGAGATACCCGAGGTCGACGTTTGCGTCGGCATAGGGAAAAATTCAGAGATAGTTGACGTCGTGAACGATGCCTTAAACGGGAAATTGCAAAATCGCTACGGCGAAAAAACCGAGCTTGATCTTAATATCCCGAGGATACTCGGAGGGATGCCGTTTACGGCGTACCTTAAAATCGCCGACGGCTGCGATAACTGCTGTACATACTGCGCGATACCGAAAATCAGGGGCAGAATGCGAAGCCGAACCATCGAAGAATGCGTCGAAGAGGCAAGACGGCTTGCGGCGGGCGGAGTTAAGGAACTTACCGTCGTAGCGCAGGACACGACCGCATACGGTACCGATATCTACGGTGAGCCGAAATTATGCGAGCTTTTGGAAAAACTTTGCAGGATCGACGGGCTTCACTGGATCCGGACGCTCTACACCTACCCCGAACGGATAACCGACGGGTTGCTTGAACTTATAAACCGCGAGCCTAAACTCGTCAAATATCTCGATATCCCTATCCAGCACGTAAACCAAGATATCCTTAAAAGGATGAACCGAAAGGGCAATGCGGCGAGCATCCGCGCCCTTATCGAAAGGATCCGGCAAAAGGTCGACGGCGTTACGATACGAACGACCCTTATAACCGGCTTCCCGGGCGAAACCGACGAGCAGTTTACCGAACTTCATGAGTTTATAAAGGACGTAAGGTTTGACAGGCTCGGCTGTTTCCCCTATTCCGCCGAGGAAGATACGATCGCCGCGACAATGCCCGATCAGATCGATGAGCAGGTAAAGATCGACCGTATGGAACATATCATGGAGACCCAGATGACCATATCGGCCGAGAAAAACGCAGAAAAGAACGGTCGGACCGTCGAAGTCCTGATCGAAGGATACGACGATTACGTCAAGTGCTATTTCGGAAGAAGCGAGAGCGACGCCCCCGAGATCGACGGAAAGGTATTTTTTACAGCATTAAGGCCGCTTAAAATAGGAGATTTTGTTAAGGTGAATATATTCGACACCATCGAATATGATTTGTTAGGAGAGATGATAGAATGAACACACCGAACAAGTTGACACTCGCAAGGATGATAGCGACCCCGATATTTATGCTTACGATGCTTTTTGCATTCCCCTTCCGCTACGTTGCGGCGCTTGTGCTTTTTGTTCTTGCTTCGCTCACCGACCTTATCGACGGAAAACTCGCAAGAAAGTACAATCTCATAACCGATTTCGGAAAATTTCTGGATCCCCTCGTCGACAAAATGCTCACGACGGCGGCATATCTCGGATTTATATGCGTTTACGGTGATAAACCTGTGTATTGCTGGCAGATAACGGCGATAACCTTTATCGTCTTATTCAGAGAATTTGCCGTTTCATCCATCCGACTTGTTGTTGTTTCTTCCGGCGGAAAGGTTATCGCCGCAAATATGTGGGGCAAGGCGAAAACGGTCAGCCAGATGATCGGTATATCGACGGCTTTGACAATTTTTGCGGCAAAGGATATTTTTTCCTGCCTTTCGAGGTTTGACCTGTTTTTCGACATCGCCATAATGGTCCTTTTCTGGATATCGGCGGTTTTGTGCGTTATTTCGGGCATAATCTACCTTTCAGGCAGCAAAGAATATATCAATTCTTCAAAGTAGGAGAGCGTATGTTTGACAGAATCAAAGAAGATATACAGGCGGTAAAGGATCGCGATCCCGCTGCGAGATCGAGTCTTGAAATATTCTTCCTTTACCCCGGCGTAAAGGCGATAAGGATGTATCGCCGCGCGCATAAGCATTATTTGAAGGGGCATTTTTTCAGGGCGCGCCTTATTTCGCAAAGGGCGGTCAAAAAGACCGGTATTGAGATCCACCCCGGCGCAAAAATAGGCAGAAGGCTCGTTATCGACCACGGTACGGGCATCGTAATAGGCGAGACCGCCGAGATAGGCGACGATTGCCTTTTATATCAGGGCGTTACCCTCGGAGGAACGGGCAAGGACGTCGGAAAACGTCACCCGACCCTCGGGAACAACGTTATGGTCAGCGCAGGGGCAAAGGTTTTAGGTCCTTTTAAGATAGGCGATAATTCAAGGGTAGCCGCCGGAGCGGTCGTTCTTGAAGAGGTGCCGCCGAATTCAACCGTCGTCGGCGTTCCGGCGCACGTCGTTCGCCAAAACGGCAAAAAGGTAGAAACAAAGCCGCTCGATCAGATCAACATCCCCGATCCCGTTCAGCAGGAGATCGACAAATTGGAAGAAAGAATAGCGGCTCTCGAAAAAACAAAAGGTGAAAGATAATGAAGATTTTTAACACACTTACAAGACAAAAAGACGAATTCATCCCGATAAAGGAAGGCGAGGCAAAGATATATGCCTGCGGTCCGACGGTTTATAACTATATACATATCGGAAACGCGAGACCGCTTTGCGTTTTCGACGTGTTGAGACGCTATCTTGAATGGCGCGGATACAAGGTCACCTTCGTCCAGAACTTTACCGATATCGACGATAAACTTATAAACAAGGCAAACGAGGAAGGGATAACCGTTCCCGAGGTCGCCGAAAGATTTATTAAAGAGTTCTGGGTCGATGCAAAGGGTCTTAACGTCCGTGAGGCTACGGTACACCCGAGAGCGACCGAGAATATAGACGAGATCCAAAGAATAATAACCACCCTTATCGAAAAGGGATATGCCTACCAAGCGGGCGGCGACGTTTATTTCAGAAGCCGCAAATTCGAAGGCTACGGCAAACTTTCCCATCAACCTCTTGAAGATTTAGAGGCAGGCGCAAGGATAGAGACCGGGGATATCAAGGAAGACCCGATGGACTTCTGCCTCTGGAAAGGCGCCAAGGAGGGCGAGCCGTTCTGGGAATCACCCTGGGGAAAGGGACGCCCCGGCTGGCATATCGAATGCTCGGCTATGGCGGGAAGATACTTGGGCAAAACGATAGATATCCATTGCGGAGGGCTTGATCTTATATTCCCCCACCACGAAAACGAGATAGCCCAGAGCGAATGCGCAAACGGATGCGATTTTTCGCATTACTGGATGCATAACGGATTTATAAACGTTGACAACCATAAAATGTCAAAATCTCTTAATAACTTCTTTACCGTTCGTGACGTTGCAAATGCCTACGGCTACGAGCCGATAAGATATCTTATGATCTCTTCGCAGTACAGAGGCCCCATTAACTACTCGGTCGATATAATCGAGCAGGGCAAGAACGCTCTTGAAAGGCTTTACACCTGCCGCGACAATATTGATTTCGCTCTTAAAAACGCGCCTGACGGCGGAGAGATACCGGAATTTATCGAAAAGAGAAAAGCGGAATTTATTGCCGCTATGGAAGACGATCTCAATACCGCCGACGCTCTGGCGGCTGTCTTCTCGCTCGTCCGCGAGATCAATACTGCGATATCCGAGGGTGCAGGGAAGGATGCTCTTAACGCCTGCGCCGGGATATTTGACGAGCTGACCGGCGTTTTGGGTCTTGTCTACAACAGGAAAAGCGGCGACCTTGATTCCGAGATCGAAGAGCTTATAAATAAGCGTACCGAGGCGAGGAAAAACAGGGATTTCAAGACCGCGGACGAAATAAGGGATAAACTCAAAGAAATGGGGATCACCCTTGAAGACACCCCGAACGGTGTAAAATGGACAAAAGTTTAAACGTTTCGCGGCAGCCGATCGGAAACGGCGTTTTTATCTATACCTCAAAGCATCATTCCTTTGGCACCGACGCCGTTTTGCTCGCCGATTTTGCAAGACCGAAACCTAAGGACAGGATGATCGACCTCGGTACGGGATGCGGGATAATACCCTTTTTGATACTTCGCGACAGAAAACTGTCCGACTGCATCGGTATAGATATTTCTTCGGAGGCGACAGAACTTGCCGAAATGACGGCGAAGGAAAACGGATTTGAAGGGTTTAGGGCGCTTAATTCCGATTTTCTTGATTTAAAGGGAAAAATCGAATTCGGAAGGGCGACGCTTATAACCTGCAATCCGCCCTATAAGGCGCCGGGAGCGGGTCTTAAAAACCCGGATGAGACCGATATGGTCGCGCGGCACGAAACGAAATGTACGCTGAGGGATATCATCGCCCTTTCGGCAAAGCTTCTTCAAACAAGCGGCAGACTTTGCCTTTGCCACCGTCCCGAACGGCTCGCCGAGCTTATTGATCTTATGCGGGAGTTCGGGATCGAGCCGAAACGCCTTCGCTGTGTGGCGCAAAGACGCGGCGAGAAACCGTGGCTGGTCCTTGTTGAAGGGCGGCGCTGCGGGAACACCGGACTTGATATCGAAAACGAACTTTATATCGAGGAAAACGGCGATTTTTCCCCCGAAATGAAAGAGATATACAGTTATTATAAAGAAGGGCATCAGTAGAAAGCCGATAAAAAGGAAGTGAGCGTTTGAGCGGAAAATTATACGTTGTCGGGACCCCCATAGGAAACCTTGAAGACCTTTCTCCGAGGGCGATACGAATTCTTTCCGAGGCGGACTTTATCGCCGCCGAGGATACGAGAGTGACCCTTAAACTGCTCAACCGTTTCGACATAAAAAAAGAACTTGTCTCTTACTATGAACACAACAAAGAGCAAAAAGAAGACTATATAATAAACAGGATCTCGGGCGGCGAGGTCTGTGCGGTCGTAACCGACGCCGGGATGCCGGCGATCTCCGACCCGGGCGAAGAATTGGTGAGATCGGCGCATGAGAACGGTATTCCGGTCGAATGCGTTCCCGGTCCGGTGGCTTTTGCCTCGGCGCTGAGCGTTTCGGGAATGCCTTCGGGAAGGTTTTGTTTCGAGGGTTTTTTGTCGGTAAACAGGATAAGCCGCCTTGAACGTCTCACATCGCTTAAAGGCGAGACAAGGACGATGATTTTTTACGAGGCGCCGCATAAACTTCTCAAAACCCTTAAAGATATGGGCGAAACCTTCGGACTCGACAGACAGATCGCCATTGTAAAAGAGCTTACGAAGATCCACGAGACCGTTTTTCGCTTTACCTTTTCGCAGGCGATTGCTTATTTTGAGGAAAATCAGCCTCGCGGTGAATACGTTCTTATAGTCAAGGGCGAGGAACCGAAGCGCGAGGAATACACGTTAGAGGATGCCGTTTCGATCGCCAAAGACTATATAAACAAGGGAAATCCGCCGTCCTTTGCCGCAAAATCGGCGGCGTCGGTCACCGGCGTTAAAAAGGGCGATATTTATAAAGAACTCATAAAATGATTGTAATTCGGCGCAATATAGAATATAATGGTCTTCCACGGGGATCATTTTAAAGGGAACGGGAATATGGATAAAGACGATAAATTCGACGGAAATTTTAATAATGACGGTAATATGAGTTTTGAAGATATTTCTTCAAATTCTGCAAAATATCAGATAGACACGGGAAAGATAGACCTTTTTTTCGATGACCCCAAGCATTCGTATCGTCGGAAAAAGCGTGGTATTTTCAAGTTTTTTGACAATATCAGGTATGGGATCTATAAATGGTGGAAGTGTATGAAAAAATCGAAAAAGGGCATTTTGATCGTATTTGTTTCATTTGTTTTGGCGCTGACTATATTTATTATGGCGGGCGGTCTTAACTACTTATATCACTACAACGACATTAAGGTTGAACACGTCAGGGGTCAGATCGACGGGGACGTTATGAACATCGCTTTGTTCGGGATCGACAGCCGCGATACCGACGGGAAAAGCAGTTTTAACGGAAATTCCGACAGTATTATGATATTAAGCCTTAATTTCAAAACCAAGAAGATAAAGATCATCTCCCTGCTTCGCGATACCTTTGTGCCGCTCGGCTGGAAGGGCGAAAAAGGCTATGGGAAAATCAACGCCGCTTATGCCAAAGGCGGTCCGACGCTCGCGGTACAGACCATCGACAGTATTTTTAACCTTGATATAACCGAATATGCAACGGTAAACTTTTACGGTATGGCGGATATCATCGATGCCGTTGGCGGCATTGACGTCGAGCTTACCAAAAACGAGGTCACCGCAAGGGGTGTAAACAACCACGGCATCAACGATATGATAGATGAGATCTGCCAGAAGGAAGGTCTTAAATTCAGTGATTACAAGGTCTCCAAATGGGGAAAACAGCACCTGAACGGCGTTCAGGCGGTCGCCTATTCGAGAATAAGATACTGTACGAACGTCTGGGGCACTTCGAACGATTACGGACGAAGCGACCGTCAGAGATTTGTTATGAAACAGCTTTTTAATTCGGTTAAGGATCTGCCGAAATCGAGATATCTGAGCCTTGTCAAGGCGCTTGTCCCCTGCACCGAAACGTCCCTTGAGTTTAACAAGATAGTAGACATCGGCTGGAACATGATGATGCAAAAGCCCGCTTTTGAGGAATACCGTCTGCCTATGACCGAAGCGGACGCAGACAAGGAAAAGGGTGAAAAAGGCTCCGATTATAATTTCCTTATCACTCCGACACCGTCGGGATACGGATCGATCCTTTATATGGATCTTAATTACGTTTCAAAGGTCATCCACGCCGTTTTGTATTCGGATATGACCGTAAAGGATTATATCGCCAAGAATCCCGTTCAAAAGAACAGTTGGTATAAGGGAAGCTACGGCGGAGGTTCATCCTCCGGAAGTTCAGGCAAAACGTCGTCCACCGAGTCAACGACTAAAGAACCGACCAAGCCGACCGAGACCGAGACGGATGATCCCGATAAGAAGACCGAAAGCGAGTCGCCGGGCGGTACCGATACCGGGACCGAAACGGGCAACGAAAGCGGTGAAGACAAACCGTCCGAAGAGCAGAAACCTCCCGAAGGCGGCGAGGTAGAAGGCGGCGAGACTCCGCCCGAGAGTCAGGGGGAAGAGGGGACTTGAAAAAGCAAAGCACTTCCTGCGAAAACTGCGCCAACTATATCCTTGACGAAGAGACCGAGACGTATTATTGCGATAAGGACCTTGATGAGGATGAAATGGCGAGATTCCTGACGGCTTCGACCTATAATTGTCCGTATTTTGATTTTTATGATGAATATTCCATCGTCAGAAAACAAAACTGAGAGGCAAAAATATGCTGTATTTATACTTTTTTCTGTCGGTTGCGATCCTGTTTGTGACCGACCGGCTTTCTCCCGTGTTTTCAAGCCCTCACGGGTGGTGGCTGACGCCTGTCATTCTGATAGGATTAATGCTTGGTTTTATTATTATTCATCTGCTCATACTCGTTATATCGATCGCCGTCGTCGACCTTGACAAGGACAGTGAAAAGGGCAACGGATATTACCGAAAACTTGTAAACTGTTCCCTGCCGCTTCTTTTTAAGATCTGTCGCGTTAAGGTTCACGTTACGGGAGAGGAAATAATACCCGAGAATGAACGTATCCTGCTCGTCAGCAACCATATCAACGACATAGACCCGGCTATATTCATAGAGGAGTTTCCCGGGCTTGAACTCGGATTTATAGCCAAGAAAGAGATCTATACCGAGTTGCGTTTCGTCGCCAAAATGATGAAAAAACTCTACTGTATCCCGATCGACCGCGAAAACAACCGCGAAGCTATTAAGGCAATTATTAAAGCGGTAGATTACATAAAAAACGACAAGGCGAGCATCGGAATTTTTCCCGAAGGATATACGAGTCTCGACGGTGAACTTCATGACTTTCGCAACGGCGCTTTTAAGATCGCGACCAAGGCTAAGGTACCCATCGTCGTCTGTACCATCGTAGGTTCGGATAAATGTTTTGCCAACCTCATAAAGAGAAGGACCGACGTTTACGTTGACGTCGTCAAGGTCCTTTCGTCAGACGAGGTTTCCTCAATGCATACCGATGCGATAGGCGAAATAGTACATAAGGCAATGGAAGAAAGCCTTAAAAACCGAAAAGAAGAAATCAAGAAAAATATATAAACCGAGAAAACGATGCTTCGGCATCGTTTGAGAGTGTCGAAAACGTCGACACTCTCTTGGCGGAAATGCCGTTCGCCAAAAATCAAGAGATTTTCGGACTGCACTCTACTCCCGCCAATACCACCCACGCACTCTTGAAAACCGCTTTAAAAAGGCGGTTTTCGCTTACAAGGTGTTTTTCCGCCGCACATGTCGCCGGAAAAACAAATCGACGCCGTTGGGCGCGCCCTTTCCGGCGTCGGAGTTTGCAATACTGTTTATCAACAGACTGAAACGATGCTTCGGCATCGTTTTTTATTGACTTTTCGATTTGATAGATGTATAATTTGTATGAAAAGTATAACCAATCACACAAAAAGGAGGAGTTTGATTGAAAGATAAGTTCGTCGGTATCGCAAGGGTGGGCGAAAAAGGGCAGATCGTTATTCCGAAGGAAGCAAGGGAAATGTTCGACATAAGACCCGGAGATTCGGTCATCGTGCTATGCGACAAAGAAAAAGGGATCGCGCTTATAAAGGCAGACGCGATCGAAAGCTTGACCGAAAGGGTGTTCCCGAGTGGAGAAAAATGATATGTTGGCTATAAGAACAAATAAACTCATCAAAAAATTTAAGGATAAAACCGCCGTAAACGGGATAGATCTCAGTATCGAAAAGGGCGAACTGTTTGCGCTTTTGGGGGTCAACGGCGCCGGAAAGACCACTACCATAAAGATGTTGTCGGGTCTTATTATGCCGACCTCAGGCGAGATCGTCATAAACGGAATGGATATGAAAAAAGACGTCTTTAAAATAAAGGAGATCATAAACGTTTCGCCGCAGGAGACCGCCATCGCCCCGAATCTGACCGTTAAGGAAAATCTCGAATTTATGGCGGGCGTTTATCAGATAAAGGACAAAGAAAAAAAGATAAACGAACTCGTTAGTCAATTCAAGCTTGACGAGGTGCTTAAAAAGAGGGCAAAAACGCTCTCGGGCGGCTGGCAGAGGAAGGTTTCGATCGCAATAGGGCTTATCAACGACCCCGAAATTCTGTTTTTGGATGAGCCGACGCTCGGGCTTGACGTTATTGCAAGAAAAGAGCTGTGGAAGGTAATAACGGAACTCAAAGGCAAAAAGACCGTGATACTTACCACACATTATATGGAAGAGGCGGAAAGCCTTTCGGACAGGATAGGCATAATGGCAAACGGCGACCTTGTTGACGTAGGGACCGCCGCCGAACTTATCGAAAAGACCGGGGCTAAGACCTTTGAAGACGCATTCGTTACGATAGCGACCGGAGGTGAACTGTGATGCGGACGTTGAATTTTGCCAAAAGAAATTTCAAAGAGCTTATAAGAGACCCGCTGAGTCTGGTCTTCGAGATCGCATTGCCGCTTTTCCTGCTTTTTATTTTTCAGCAATTCGATATACCGGCGGAAAACTATAAACTCGAAAACTTCACACCGTCTATTATACTGTTCGGTTTTTCGTTTATAACGTTATTCACGGCGACGCTTATCGCCAAGGACAGGACGTCGTCGTTTTTAATAAGGCTCGGAACGTCGCCGATGAAACCGCGTGATTATATTATCGGATATATTTGCTCGCTGCTGCCGATAGTCCTCGTTCAAAGTCTTCTGTTTTTCCTGACGGCGGTCATTATGGGATTAACGCTCACCGTCAGCATTATCCCGACTATACTGGCGTCTATGGTGATATCGGTGTTTTTCATATCGCTCGGTATTCTTATCGGAAGTTTAGTCAGTGAAAAGGGAACGGGCGGTTTAGGCAGTATCGTCGTCCAGCTCGTATGCTTTACAAGCGGTATGTATTTCCCGAAGGATTCGGTCGGCGGTGTCTTTGAAATAATATGTAAGATCCTGCCTTTCGAGGCTTGTCTTAACATTTTACAATCGGTGTTAAACAACGATTTTTCCAATCTTACCGTTGCGAATATCGTTGTGTTCGCGGTCTATTTTGTCGGGGTTATCCTTTTGTCGATAATCGTATTCAGGAAAAGAATGATAAGCGACAACAAATAGTTAAAAACAGAACCGCTGATATAATGCAGAAAATCGCAGCCTTATCGACTGCGATTTTCTGTGTATGGGGATGAATATGGTTGCGGCGGCGAAGGGGAACACCGCCGTATATAAAACCGACAGCCCTCAGGGGACAAAAGAGCAAATCGGGTTTATCTGTTTTTGGGCGCCGGTGCGGGCGGTCGGCTTTGGTTTGGGTATTTTTATCGTGTATTCGATGCAGTCTTCCTTCTCGACCACGTCTGAATATGCCGAAATTCCCGAATTATTAAGGGTCTTTATCAACTTTGAAAGACTGTTTGAAAATATTCTGACGTCGCAGGCGACGCTTTTTCTGCCCGTAAACGGCTCCTCGTTGCTCGATTTCGGCATAGACATCGGCAGGATAAAGCTTTGAAGGGTCTCTTTCGCTTTTTCGGGGGTCAAGGACAAAGAGACGATCTTTTCGATGAAATCAAGCTGTTTTTCCTCAGGGACCATCGAAACGATAACGGCATATTTTTCGTCAAGCCCCGCCGAAACGAGCTTTTTTCTGACCTGATCGCCGAGCGACAGAAGATTTATTCTGTTAAGAAGCGAGGAGATCGACATCCCCGTTTTTTCGGCTATTGTTTCGTAGTCAACGCCGAAGCGGTTGGAGATCCTTTTAAAAAGCTCCGCCTGCTCAAAATAATCGGGCGAGATCCGGTTCAGATTTTCCGAAATCGAGATAAGCGAGGCTGACAGATCGTCGGCGTTTATCAGAATACACGGAACGCGCCTAAGTCCGACCGTAATTGCGGCCTTGAGACGTCGGTTGCCCGAAACGACCTCAAATCTTTTTAAGGAATTTTTCCTTATTATTAACGGCTCTATTATTCCGTTGGCAACGATGCTGTCGGCAAGGGGCTTTATCGAAAGGACGTCGGAGGGAGAGTTTATGGGGAACATAGGTGTCATGATTTTTTCGGGTCTTAGAAACAACAATCGTTTGTCGTAAAAGTTTGACACCTTGATCGCCTTCCCTTGACTTTCTGGTATAATTATCGCAGACAAAAACAAAAAAGTAAAGCAAAACAGGTCGACAAAAATCGTTCAAAAAAAATAAAAAACGCCTTTTTAGAGGGCGTTTTTTGCTATTTTCGCGGCGTTTCGCGGGTATTTTGTCGGAGTTTGCGATATCTTTTTTGAAATAATGAAGGTTCTTTGTTCTTCTCCGGTAAGTGTTTCGCATATTATTTCGGGTTTTTCACATCCGAGGATCTTTATGGCGTTTTGCGCTTCGCTCGCTTCACGTTCGCCGGATGAACCCTTCATTGCTACGAAAAGCCCGCCTGTTTTTACGAACGGAATGCAGTATTCCGAAAGAACGGGAAGTGCGGCGACCGCCCTCGCGCAGGCGATATCGTATTTCTCCCGGTGTTCGGGGTCCCTGCCGCCGTCCTCGGCCCTTGAATGTACGGTGTTTGCCGTCAGACCGAGCTCGGTCAAGACCTCGTTTAAAAAGTTGATTCGTTTGTTAAGACTGTCAAGCAGGGTCAGGTTTATATCGGGTCGGGCGATTTTAAGAACAAGCCCCGGGAATCCCGCTCCCGTGCCGACGTCTATTATCGCGGCGCCTTGTTTGACCTTTACGTTTTTAAAAAACAACAGGCAATCGTAAAAATGCTTATATAAAACCTCTTTCGGCTCGGTTATTGCTGTTAGATTTATCTTTTCGTTCCATTCTAAAAGAAGGTTTCCGTAAAGGTTTAACCGGTCAAGCGCCGCATTGTCAAGGCTTAATCCGAAACCATCGCATAACGGCAGGATCTCTTTAACGTTAAAATCTATCATATCAGTATCCTTTTTGATTATTCCGCCTCCGACGACGATATCGCCGTCGTAAAACACCGCCGACTGCCCGGGTGCCGGCGCCCTTTGAGGCGTATCGAATTCGACGAGCACCTCATCGTTTGATAACGGATGAAGAACAGCGGGCTGTTCTTTATGGCGATAGCGAAGCTTTGCAAAGATCCGGATATCGCCCGAAAGGTTGTCAAACGGGATAAAGTTAACGTTTTTAACGACAATGTTTTTATAGAAAAGATTTTCCTCGTCGCCTAAAACGACGGTGTTGGTCTTTGCGTCCTTGCTTAAAACGAACTGCGGTTTTCCGAGCGCGATCCCGAGCCCTTTCCTCTGCCCTATCGTGTAGTGAAGCTGACCTTTATGTTTGCCGAGAACAGTGCCGTTTATATCGAGATAGTCGCCCGCTTTCGGGCAGATCCCAGCGGATCTTTCGATAAATCCGGCGTAATCGCCGTCGGGGACAAAGCAGATATCCTGGCTGTCCTTTTTCCGTGCGTTTAAAAAACCGTTTTCCTCGGCAATTTGCCGAACCTCTTTTTTGCTGAGTCCTCCGAGGGGGAAAAGGGTGTGCTCAAGCTCGGCGGGTGTCATCTGATAAAGAACGTAACTCTGATCCTTCGTTTCGTCAAGACCTTTCTTTAAAAGATAACGGTCGCCGGATTTTTCTATTACGGCATAATGTCCGGTCGCTATATGATCGCATCCTAAAACTTTTGCTCTCTCATAAAGTCTGCCGAATTTCATATATTTGTTACAGTCGATGCAGGGGTTGGGCGTTTCGCCCGAAAGATAACTCTTTATAAAGCGGTCGATAACCTCTTTTTTGAACTCCTCGCGGTAGTTGAAAACGTAGTAGGGAATACCGAGCCGACAGGCGACACTCTTTGCGTCCTCGACGTCCGAAAGCGAGCAACAGGTCTTTTCGGCGGTTTCGCCGATATCGCCGTTGTCATAAAGTTTCATTGTGCAGCCGATACATTCGTTATCCCTGCTGAGCAGATACGCGGCTACCGAGGAATCGACCCCTCCGCTCATTGCAAGCGCAATTTTCATAAGATCCACCTTTTTTTAATATAATGTAATTATAGCATATTTTAACGGGATAAACAACCTGAAAGGAATTTTTTATGGAGAACAAGGAAATAAAGATACGGCCGTTTTTCGTAAAATGCGCCGTGATAGAGGCGATAACGGTCGGGCTGATAGTTTTAACGGTGCTGGCGATCAGCCTTTTCAGCAAAACCCATAAGAAGAAAATGAAGAATTGGTATGAGCGATACGTCCTTGAAGACACGTCGGCGGACGAGGTCATATCGGGAGAGGATACCTATGAGGTTTAGGATTTTCGGCACGCAGGTTTATGTTTCTTTCCTCTTTTTTGCCGTTATAACCGTTATGCTTGCGTTTGACAGAACGGGTTACTGCCTGCCCTGCCTTTGCGCCGCCGCGTTTCACGAAATCGGACACCTTTTCGCAATGTGGATATCCGACTGCCAGCCGAAGGCGATCCGTCTTGTCCCGGCAAGCGTCAGTATAATAAGCGACTTTCCGCGTAAGAAATACGGAGAGTTTTTTATAGCCCTGTCGGGTCCGCTCTTTAATATCGTTTTGTTTTGCTCGCTTATTATCAATTACAGAATGACCGCAAGCGAAATATCCTTTAAATACGCGGTAATAAGCCTTGTTATCGGGCTTTTTAATCTTCTGCCGGTAAAGGGACTTGACGGCGGAACGATACTTATGCTCATCATCGAAAAGGCGGCGGGCAGCCGTGAAAAGGCGGAGGCGGTAACCAAAATCATAACCGTTATCATAGGGCTTTTGCTCCTTTTTGTCGGGGCGTTTTTGATCATAGGCGGCAGGATAAATATCTCGATAATCATTATGGGACTTTATATTCTTATCTGCGGATTTTTAAGGTGAAAACAAAGATGCTTGTTATTTTGGCTTGTTTATTATATAATATGTAAAGACTATAAAACAAAGGGAGGAAAAACCGATGCTTAAAATTTCGGTCGTTCTTGCCGCCTTTAACGGCGAAAAGTATATAAAAGAGCAGCTTGATTCCATCGAAAATCAAAGCCTCCCTCCGTTTGAACTTATTATTATCGACGATGATTCCTCCGACGCCACAAGGGATATAATCGAGGAGTATATCGGGAGTTCAAAGCTCAATATAAGATTTTTCAAAAATGAACAAAATCTCGGTTTCTTCGAAAATTTCAAAAAGGGGCTTTCTCTTGCCGAGGGGGACGTTTGTGCGCTCTGCGATCAGGATGATATCTGGCAACCCGATAAATTGAAAAAACTTGAGGAAATATTTGCCGACAGTTTTGTTTACGGCTGTGCGGCAGGGTTTCGTTTTATCGATGAGAACGGCGTTTGTTTTGAAAATGAAATGTTAAAGGGAAAAACCTTCGCTTTTCTTGACAGAGCGCCCAAAACCGAACTTACCAAAATAACGCTTGAGCAGATATCTCACCGAAATATTGCGCCGGGTTGTGCCTGCGCCTATAAAAAGGCGGTCGTTGACCGGTTCCTTGCAAGCGGAGTTCCCGATCTTCCGCATGACTATCAACTTTCGGCGATAGCCGCCGCGCTTGACGGCTTTTATTTCTATAATAAACCGCTTACAAGATACAGGATCCACGGCAAAAACACCCTCGGATTAAAGCCGCTCGACCAGACGAGGCTCGACGTCGCCCGCGAAAAGGAAAAACTGGGCGAAGCCGTTTCGGGCGCTTCGGCGAAGGGGAAGGAATATTACGATCTTTCAAAAAAACGGGCGGAATATCTTAAAAACAAAAAGCCGTTTAAAATAATTAAAATGTTTTTTTTAAAGCCATACAGAAGGTATTATACCTTAAAAGAGCGATTGGGGGACGTTGTCTATGCTATCGGACGGTAAAAGGATCGCGGCAGGGATAACCCTCTACAATCCCGAGATAGAGCGCCTTAAAGACAATATTAAGGCGACGCTCGGTCAGGTGGAGCGTTTGTATATCGTAGATAACGATTCAAACAACACTGCCGGTATAAAGGTCGATCTTGCTTTGGACGAGAGGGTAACAATAATCTCGAACGCCGAGAACAAAGGCGTTGCCGCCGCGCTCAACCGGATGTGTAACGCCGCGATCGAGGACGGTTTTGACTGGATAATGACCCTCGACCAGGACTCACTTCCCGAAAACGATATCGTTGAAAAGTATCTCCCGTTTACCGAAAATGAAGAGGTCGCGCTTATAACGCCTAAATTTGACGACGATAACGAGCCGGATATGATCTTTTCGGAAAAGGACGAGCCGTTTACCTTTGTTGAGCGGTGCAACACTTCGGCGTCGCTTGTTCGCCTTTCGGTTTTTAAAGAGGTGGGAGGATTTGACGAAAAGATGTTTATTGACTGCGTCGATTTTGATTACTGCACCACATTGATCGAAAACGGATATAAGATATTGAGGGTGAACAGCGCCGTTTTGCACCACCGTTTGGGTGAGGCGAGCGAGGTCAAATTCTTTATCCCGATAGGCAGGCTTTTTGGCATAAAAAAACTTCAAAAGTCCTTTTTCACCTATAACCACTCGCCGCTGAGGACCTATTACTATGCGAGGAACATCAGGTATTACGCCTATAAGCACAGAAACACGATAGACCTTAAAACCGAAAAGCGGGTTTACCTTAAATGGCTTGTCTTAAAACTCGGTTTTGAAAAACAGAAGTTTGCAAAGTTAAAGGCGATCCTAAGGGGCAAAAAGGACGCCAAAAAAATGATAAAGGAATATCTTAAATAAAAAAAGACCGTTCTGCCAACCGGCAGAACGGTCTTGAATTTTGGCGTTTATTACTTTGAAGCCTTTGCTTTTTTCTTTGATACGATAAGGTTGGTGATGATACCGAGGATAAGAGCAACGGCGATCTCGGTAAGAACTATGTTTCCGTTTTTCAAAACGATCTTGATAGCCATTGATCCGACGCCGGCGATAAGGATGCTTGAAGCGGTGAAGAGGTTGCC
>JAGAAE010000083.1 GCA_017615405.1 Clostridia bacterium
AATTTGTGTGTTGTCAAATAAAAAATCCCCCTTGTTTTTGTGCATAACGACGAAAAAGTTACAAAATATTAAATTGTTACAACTTTGTAACCTGTGTGTTTCCGCCATTTTTGCCATTTTTTGTCATTTCTATTGGTTGTTTCCACAAAATTGGGTAATTTTGTTTCCAAAACATATTTTTTACAATTTTTTGCCTTTTTATTCAAAAAAACCCTTTACAAACGCATCATTGTATGGTAGAATATCAGTGTTGAAAAAATCCTTTAAATTCGGTACAGAGATGCCGGCAAGGTCTTAATATATAATATGTGTCTTTCTGCGCATATTTTGTGTTTTACCGCCGTGCATTCCGCACGGCGTTTTTTCATAAGTTTACCGGGAGGGCTGCTGATATGTCGTCATATAAAGCGACTATTCTTGATGATATGGCAATAATGCGTGCCCTTAAACGTATCGCCCACGAGATACTCGAAAAAAACAACGGCGGAAAGAACGTTTGCCTTGTCGGGATAAAAAGGCGCGGCGTTCCCATTGCCGAAAAGATAGCCGAAAACATCCTTTCGATCGAAGGTATAAACGTACCCTGCGGTGTTCTTGATATAACCTTCTACCGCGACGATCTTTCCCACGTTTCGGACGAGCCCGTCGCAGGCAAGACCGTTCTCCCCTTCGACGTGACCGGGAAGACGGTCGTCCTTGTTGATGACGTTCTTTACACCGGGCGGACCGCGCGGGCGGCTATGGACGCCGTTATGTCGGTCGGGAGACCCTCGGCGATCCAACTTGCCGTGCTTATCGACAGAGGTCACCGCGAACTTCCGATAAGGGGCGATTTCGTCGGCAAGAACGTTCCGACCTCAAAGCTTGAAAGAATATCGGTCAAGTTCCCGCCCTTTGATGACAAAACCTCGGTTGAGTTGTTCGGATAGCCTATATTTATGTATATATAGCGTTAGTGCTTATATAACATTAATGCTTATATAGGACTTAATGTCCATAAGGACAAGTCGGTTTTGGAAGGCAAATTTTAATGCCGTCATTGCCTCAAAGACTTGACATACGAAAGTATGTCGGCGCTTTTCGGCTTCGACAGACAATAAAATTTATTACCTTACAAAACTGCTACGCACCTGAAAAAGAGAAAAATTCGAGTGATTTCAAGCGCGAAGGACACAGTAAGGCTGACGCCTTACAAGGACGACAAGCCTGAAATGACCGAATTTAGCCTTTCTTCAGGCGTCTGGTCCTCATGGACAGTAAGTCAAATATTAATTTGCACCCGTGTGTGCAGAATATGGAGGAAAAATCTCATGAAACTTGTCTACGATGTAAAAGACAAACCGAAATTCGGTCAATTGATCGTTTTCGCACTGCAGCAGCTCCTTGCGATCCTGTCGGCAACCATTTTGGTTCCGTACTTAGTCGGTCACAAAATGTCTCAACCCGCGGCCCTCTTCGGAGCAGGCGTAGGTACGATCGTTTACCTGCTCTTCACCAAATTCAAAAGCCCTGTATTCCTCGGTTCATCTTTTGCCTTCATCGGCTCGATGACCGCAGCCTTCGCAGGCGGCGTAAGCGCCTCATTAGGTTATGCCGGTATGATCCTCGGCGCTATCTTAGCCGGTTTTGTTTATGTAGTTATCGCGCTTATCGTTAAGTTTGCGGGAACTAAATGGATCGACAAACTTATGCCCGCAGTCGTTATAGGACCCACCGTTGCCATTATCGGTCTTTCGCTTTCTGGAACCGCTATCCAGCAGGCTTTGGACTTTCCCGTATGGGATGCTAACGCCAGCGCATACGTTTCGACCCAGCATATGTGGATCTCCCTTATATGCGCATTGGTAACCCTCTTTGCCGTCGTTATCTCTTCGGTATACGGCAAAAAGACCATGAAGCTTATTCCGTTCATCATCGGTATACTTGCAGGGTATGCCTGCGCCGCAATATTCACCGTGATCGGTGAACAGACCGGAAACGACGCCCTTAAACTTATAGATTTCAGCGCATTCAAGGTTTTCGCCCATGCCAATGAATACTTCAAAGTTCCCGATTTCACCTTCTTAACCGCCGCAAAGGGCGTCAGTAAAATAAACAGCTCTTACTTCACGACCATCGCGGTCGCATACATCCCCGTTGCATTCGTTGTATTCGCTGAACATATCGCAGACCACAAGAACCTTTCTTCCGTAATCGACAAAGATCTTCTTGAAGAACCCGGTCTCCACAGAACGCTTCTCGGCGACGGTGTTGGCTCAATGGTTGGCGCATTCTTCGGCGGCTGCCCGAACACCACCTACGGCGAATCGGTAGGCTGCGTTGCCATCACCGGAAACGCTTCGGTAATAACCATCTTCACCACCGCTATTATGGCAATTGCGATCTCCTTCTTAGATCCGTTCGTAACCTTCCTTTCGACCATTCCGAACTGCGTAATGGGCGGCGTTTGCATAACTCTTTACGGATTTATCGCGGTATCCGGTCTTAAAATGTTACAGCCTGTGGACCTTAATGACAACGGCAACCTCTTCACCGCTTCAAGCATCCTTATCGCCGGTGTCGGATCAATGGCTATCAAGATCGTTTTGAAGAACGGAAACATAGTTCTTACCGAGATCGCCGTTGCTCTTATCCTCGGTATCGTCACCAACCTTATCGTATCAAAGAAAAAAGCAAAGGCTTCAAAGTAATATAAAAGCAAAAAAAGACCGTTCTGTCAGTCGGCAGAACGGTCTTTCAGTCTGTCAATAAACCGTATTATAAAGTCCGATGCCGTTGGGCGTCGATTTGTTTTTCCGGCGACATGCGCGGCGGAAAAACACCTTATAAGCGAAAACCGCCTTAAAAAGCGGTTTTCAAGAGGACGTGGGTGGTATTGGCGGGAGTAGAGTGCAGTCCGAAAATTTGCAGAATTTTCGGCGAACGGCATTTCCGCCAAGAGAGTGTCGACTTTTTCGACACTCTCAAAGAAC
>JAGAAE010000084.1 GCA_017615405.1 Clostridia bacterium
TACGCCGGTTTCGGTATAGATTTCTGCATAACCGCAAAAAGGCTTACAAATGAAAGGTGTCCCGAAGCCGAATTTATTTGGGAGTCTCCCGACGGAACAAAGATACTCACAACAAAGCTTGGTAACGAGGGCAGAGGTCAGTTTTTTGTAACCACCGTCATCCCGGCAAAGTATAACGTTAAAAATGATAAGGATTTCCGTATCGAATGGGGAAAAAGCGGTATGGTATATCATAAAGCGAATGCCGGAGAGGATAACGTAGATTATTTCCGCTTTGACGAAAGCGATGAGTTTTATCCCGAAACGATAAAAGAAAACGTTGAGGAGTGCATAAGGGGAACCGATAACACGGTTGTGCCCGAGGTGCGATTTTTCCCGGCGGGATGCGATTTTTCGGGCAGTATAGAAGAGCTTGACAAAATAATAGAGGTCGCAAACAAGGAATTCCCGGATTATGAGTTTTCACATTCCACCCTTGAAGCGTATATATCCGAACTAAGGGAGAAAATAGATCCCGACAAGCTTCGCACTATTGAAGGCGAACTTCGCGACGGTCCTTCGTCCGCCACGTCGGGCAACGCCCTTTCGACCCGTCTTTACATAAAGCAGGCAAATAAAAAAGCGCAGAATCTTCTTATATACAAAGCCGAGCCGTTAAGCGCGGTTGCCTCAATGCTCGGCGGAGAGTACGAAAAAGGCTTCCTTGACAGATCGTGGGAATACCTTCTTAAATCCCATTGCCACGATTCGATAAACGGCGTTACCCAGGATAAAACCGCCGACGATAATATTTTCCGCATAAATCAGGCGATCGAGATAGCCGATGCCGCGGCTGACAGGTCAATATCGGAAATAATAGGAAATATCGATCTTGGCGGATACAGTGATGAGGACGTTCTTCTTGTTGCGTTCAATCCGTTGCCGTTCCCGGTATCCGAGATATTGAAGGTGGCGGTGGATATGCCCGAGAACGAGGACGCGTGGGACTTTACCGTAACCGATGAAAACGGCGAACAAATGAAGGTCCAATGGATATCAAAGGAAAGCGGCATAAGAATAATCCACGATCTTAATTCCCGTCCGTGGCCCTTGCACGTCGACACACACACCGTCTATATGGAAAGCGGCGTTATTCCGGCAGGCGGCTTTAAGGTATATAAGGTCAAAACGGACCGCACCTTTGAAAGAAGTTTTATCTGCGGCCCCACCTATCAGAGAACTACCCTTGGCAATGAGATAGCCCAGGCGAACGATATCCTCGAAAATGACTATCTTAAAGTTACCGTTAATTCCAACGGCACCTTTGATCTGACCGATAAAGAGAATAACAAAACCTATAAAAACTTACATTGCTTTGAGGATACCGGCGAGGTGGGCGACTATTGGATCAATCTGCCGCCTAACAACAACCGCACTTATGTTACCACCGCCTCAAACGCCTGCGTTTGGTGCGAAAACAACGGACCTCTTTCGGCGACCCTCGGAATAAAGTGCAAAATGGAGCTTCCGAAATCGGGCGATCGCCCCGGATGCTTCTTCGGATCGGGCACAAAGAGAAGCGATGAGACGGAAATCCTTGAAATAACCTCATATCTCACCCTTAAAAAAGGCAGTAAAAAACTTGACGTTAAGGTTGAAATCGATAACAATATCGCCGACCATAGACTTCGCGTTTTATACCCGACGGGACTTGACGCCGATTATTCTTACGCGGCGGGGCATTTCGGGGTGGATAAGCGTCCGGTTATGTCAAAAGAGAGTGGGGTAGAGTATTGGCAGGATATGCAGACCTTACCTCAGCAGACCTTTGTCGACGTGACCGACGGCAAAAACGGTATTGCTTTTGTGAACGATTCGCTGACCGAATACGAGCTTAAAAAGGATGGCAGGGGAACGCTTGCCCTTACGCTCCTGCGCTCTGTTAAGAACCGCATTTGCACCGAGAGAAGAGCGATAAACGATTTCCCCGAGCAAAACGGCGGTCAGTGCTTCGGAAAACAAACCGCCACCTATTCCATCTACCCGCATAAGGGCGACTGGGATGAAGGAAGCGTCTATACCGAGGCGCAGAAGTTTAATAACGGCGTTACGGTCATGCAGACCGCGGCGCACAAAAAAGGCGGTATCAAGCCGGGCGAAAGCTTCTATTCACTTAGTAATGATAAACTTATTATGTCGGCGTTCAAAAGGGCGGAAGACCGTAAAACGCTCGTTTTCCGTTTCTTTAATCCGACCGACAAAACGCAAAAAACCGAACTTTCTTTCTTAAAGGATATCAAGAAAGCCTATATCTTAAACCTTAACGAAGAGCGGCAAAGCGAGATCCCCGTAAACAGCGGTAGTATCTCACTTTCCGCCGAAAAATCGAAGATCATTACGGTCGAGGTCGAATTCTGACGACGGAATATTCGGGAGATTGTTTTTATAACTATGAGTGAAGATCGTCCGTGCCATAAAGATTTGCAGCCGCCGGTTTCGGCAAAATATGTGTTAAAAAATGAAAAAAGCGGTCTTGCCGACGGTACCATTGTCGTTACTGTCGACAAGGATCGTAATTCGGCGACCGATATCATCCCGTTTTGGGCAAACGAAAAGGGGATACTCCCCGGTTTTATGCCCCTTTATGCCTTCAGAATAACCGGCGAAACGACGCGGTTTGAGTTATCGGGAAACGTCATAATTCCGAAAGGCGCGACAAAACTGTTTTTGTTTGCGTCGGATTTTGACACTTCGGCGACCACCGAACAGCCTTTCGTTATAGATCTCCCGAAAGGCGCCGCTTCGGACGAAAACTTCGGCGAGCTTGTGACCGAATTTCAGGTGATAAGCGATCTTCACGTTGCCGCGGATCCTACCCCTTTCGCAAGAATTTTAAGCGATATAATCGAAATCAGTCCCGACAGTATCGGGCTGTTTATCGACGGCGATATCACGCAGTGCGGCGCCGATTCCGAATATCAAAAATTCCTTGAAATCTATAATTCGTTTAAAAATGCGCCCGATTACTATGCCTCGATCGGAAACCACGATTTTTATCAGGCAAAGGCGGGCAGGGAAACGCGCCGTCAGGCTAGGGAGCGTTTCCTTAAAGTTGCCCGTTATCCCGACGGAAAAAAGCCCGAAAGCCAACATTACGATTTTTGGCTTAGCGGCTACCATTTTGTTTTTTTGGGCGACGATGAAACGGCGGGAGACTATTTAAGCTCCGCGTTCAATGACGAAACGATGGAGTGGCTGCGGTCGGTCCTTGGCAGTAACAGAGATGCCGAAAGACCTATATTTTTATTCCATCATCAACCGATCCGGTATACGGTCGTCGGCTCCTTTGACGACTATGATCGGCTAAGGGATCCCGACGGCATTGCACGAAGAGCGGTATTTACCGGTCTTTGGGGCGAAAACGCGGCAAAACTGAGGACGGTATTAAAGGATTTTCCCGAGGTCATACTCTTTAGCGGTCATCAGCATATTTCTCTCGGTTATCCGAACACCGTCAAGTTAAGAGATAACGAACTTCCGACTATTGTCAACACGGCGTCGGCTTCTCAGGCGGCGACAATTCGTGACCATATCAAGGAAAAGGGAAAAGGCAGTGAAGGTTTTTACGTTTACGTTTATAAGGATAAAATAATACTTCGCGGACGGGATTTTAAAGCAAAAAAATGGATTCCTTCGGCGCAGTTTTGTGTTTATACTGGAAAAGGTGAAGATCATGAAAACAGCTTGTGAATTCAACAGAGAAATAATAAGAGAAACAAATCCTTTACTTTCTTATTCCGGCGAAAACTTTAATGAATGGCAGAAAAAGGCGAGGGAAAAACTTTCATCACTTCTCGGGATTGATACCTTCAAAATCGTCGACGACGATCTTGATATCGAATACGAGACCGAGACAGAAAAA
>JAGAAE010000085.1 GCA_017615405.1 Clostridia bacterium
CTATCACCTTTGAAAGCCCGGTCATGTATCTTTTCGGGTCCTTCGGCTTGACCGACTGCCTTGACCTGTACGGCAAAATTTTATAATCCTTTGTCAGCGCCATCAGTCCGGCGTATAACAGCAACGCAGCCGCAAAGCACCCCATTAAAACCGAATATGCGTTATCCATAACTTCATCTCCAATAACAAAATTCAGCGGCGAAACGCCTACCCGGGATCCGTAAAAGGATCCCGTATTATCGAACTCCGATCGCCACCGATCATGAAACGGGGCTTATTTATCGCAATAGCATTCTATCGCTTTGCGGACGTATTCAGCCGTACCTTCGCCGAATTTATCAATGTTGTTTTTGAATCGTTCATCAAAGACGTACATCTGACCGAGACCCGACAGGATATCGTCGGTGCAATTGTAGTAATTTTCGGTGATATGTTTTTGAAGGACTCTTACCAATTCTTGAGCTTCGGACGACTGCGGCTCGTTGCCGCCGTCTTTGCATTCGGAAAACCCGGCGAAAATAGCGTTCATTTCTTTTATCAGATCGTTTTTCCTGTCATCTGAATATAGTTTTGATTTTTCGGCATACTCTTTATACGCCGCGGTTTCGCCCCATTTTTCCTTGACTTCTTGTTTGTGCTTTTCAAATTCGCAGCTATCAAAAGCGTTCATATTCGTTGCTCCTTTACCGTCTTTTCGAAACAAATTTTAAAAACTTCGTATCGTTCATCTGCTCGTTTGTCAGATATTCTCCGTTATAAAAAAGCGCATAGGTCGTGATCGGTGTCGGGGAGTTTTGCGCCTCGTATTTACTTTCGATACGGATCGCCTTAAACGGAATATTATGCTCTTTACCGAGGTTTTCCTTTGTTACCTTTATATACTCCATAACGATCCTCCAAAACTCGTTAAAGTTTTTCATTTGAAGTGTAACACATTTGCGGCACTCTTTCAAGTGAAAGAGCGGATCTTATGCAAAAAAGTTTGAAAAAGTGCGCGCTCACTTAGGGAGTATTTTGACGAAAAACGCAAAATAAGGCAAAGAAAAATCCTTGCCTTAAATCGTTTTGAATTCTTCTGAAATCCCGTAGTCGGCGTAATCAAAGATAGGGGCGTCTTTATCGGGATTTATCGCTATGACGGTTGACGATCTGTCCATACCGACAATATGGTGGACGGCACCCGATATCCCGACGGCGACGTAGACGGCGGGGCTTACCCGTTTACCCGTAAGTCCTACATGATACTCATACGGCAGAATGCCGTTATCGACCGCCTTCCTCGAGGCGGCAAGCTCGGCTCCTATCCGTTTTGCAAAGGCTTCGACCTGCTCGATACGGTCTTTGGCGCCGTAACCGACGGCGACGATAATATCGCCCGAATTTTGTGTTGTGCGTACCGTAGCCATGGCGGGTTTTGTGTTGCTTTTTATCTTTGCTATAACACTTCCCGAAAGCGCCGGTCTTATCATATAAAGTGTTTTCCCGTCGGTTTCAAGCGCGGTGCAGTCGGCGCAAAGACCCAAATCGAGCTTTGAGGCAACAAGCGCCGATATGCGTTTTGATATGCTGTCGCTTCCGAAGAGAACGGCATCGGGATCTTCGGAATTTATTGCGGATATTACCGATCCGACGTCATTTTTCTTGCAAAAAACGATATTGTCGGTCACTGTTTTTGCATATTCGACCGGCGCGTTTGTTACGCAGAGTACCTTTTTCAGCTTGGTCGTGCCGACAGTCCCGGATATACTCTTTTTTGTTTTTTGAAGTGCGGCGTTTATAACGTCTTCAAGTTGATCAAATCCGATATATTTGCACCTTCGTCTGCCGGAGGTGTTTTCTTTCGTATCGATCACCCTTGTCGGAGAACCTGTCAGTCCGCATTTATCCTTGTTTGCGAATATATCGTCGGCAGAAAGAGTTTTCACTTCGCCCAATGATGAGCGGATGGACGGCAGGCGCAGGACGTTTATCCGTTCAACCGTTATAAGTGCGGGTAATTGAGCAGTCTTCTCCCCTTCTTCACGGGTTCGGCAGGTCAGGGAGCGATCTGATATTTCGGTTATACCCATAACGTTGGTCACAAGATCATACCCCGATTTTTGCGCGAGCATTACGGGAGTTTGCCCTGTATCGCCTATAAGGGTCTGTCTGCCGCAGAATATCAGATCGGGCTTAATTATTTCAACTGCTTTTGAAAGGGCGTAAGCCGTAGCAAGGGTATCAGATCCGGCAAAGGCGTTATCACAAAGCAGATACGCCTTTTTGCCGCCGAGCCGGGTAAGCTCCGAAAGAGCGTTTTTTACCTTTTCGGCGCCCATACTCAAAAGCGAGACCTCGGCGCCCTCCTGCGACAAAGCAAGTTCATAGGCGCAGGCGTCGAACGGACTTATCTCTCCGTCAAGCCCGATCCGCACACATACAAGTATTTTCATAAATCTTACCTTGAATTGTAAATCGGCGCGAGTGCGTCGTGTATCTTCTTGTATTCCTCGAACACCTTACGGTATTTTTCGGTATTCTCGGGGTTAGGAACGGTTTTTCCATTTTGCTTAACGCATTTTTCTACGGCATTCTCCGGGTTCTTGAATACACCCATTGCAATTCCGGCAAGCATAGCAGAGCCGAGCGAGGAATCGCTGCTTTCGGTGGTAATCATTGTAAGCCCCAAAGCATCCGAAAGTATCTGCCGCCAAAGATCGATCTTTGTTCCGCCGCCTATCGCCGTTACGGTGGTGTTATAGGGAATATCTAAACTGTCGAGATAAAGTTTACTGTCGAGCATCGAGAATGCGACGCCTTCAAACACCGCACGGGTAAAATGCGCTTTTGTGTGGGTGGCGCGAACGCCCGTAAAACTTCCGCAAAGAGTGGGGTCGGCATAGGGCGTAAGTTCGCCGTTAAGATAGGGATGGAAAATCAGTCCTTCACACCCTATCGGTATTTTCGCGGCAGCAACGTCGAGATCCTTATAATCACCGCCGAAAGTATCACGGTACCATCGGTATGAGGCGGCGCAGGATTTCGTCGCGGTGCCGGGGTACCAAAGACCTCCTACAATATGCGAATAGTTTACAAGATGCCTGTCGGGATATGGTTTATCGGTGATAACGCATATCCGTCCGGCAGTCGCGAGTTTTACGGTAACGTCGCCTTTATTTACCGCACCCGAGGCGAAAACCTCCAAAACCGTATCGGTGGTACCGCAGATGACCGGCGTGCCTTCTTTAAGCCCTGTCTTTTCAGCGGCAAGTCCCGTTACGGAGCCTACTATATCGGTAGGTGCGACTATCGGCGGTAAAATATCCGAATCTATCCCGGCAAGGGCGCAAAGTTCACCGTCCCAGCACATTTTTTCCGAGTCAAAAAGCATACTTCCCTGAGCCTCGATATGATCGGTGCAGTAAACTCCGGTGAGGAAATATCTTATATAGTCTTTTTCAAAGAAAATATGCCTTGCCGAGCCGAAAATCTCCGGTCTGTTTTCTTTTATCCATAAAAGTTGCGGCAGGGTCCATATCGTATCGGGCTTATGAAAGGTTTTTTTGAAAATCTGCTCGCCGCAGGTCTCGCGCAGCATATCCGCCTGCTTGCGGCTCCGGCTGTCGGTCCAGTGAACGGCATTACCTATCGGCTCAAAACCGTCGTCGCACAAAAGAAAGGTATGGGTCGCGGAATCGACGGCGACCGCCAAAATATCCGCGCTCGAAATATTACTTTTTTCAATTATCGCTTTTGAGTTCTCGCAAAGGGCGCATATCCAGTCGTCGGGATCCTGCTCGCAAGCCCCGGCAAAAGGATAACGCGTAGGATATTCAACCTTGTTTTCGGCTATGATATCGCCGTTTTCACTTAAAAGTGTTGCCTTTGAAGCACTGCCGCCGAAATCTATTCCCAAAAGATATTTCATCTTGTTTTCCTGCCTTCCCGAAAGTTGATCGGGCGGTCAATGACTACCCTTTTATTATCTTTATTCTATCCATGCGTGTTCGGGGTCAGAGCTTCTGTTGAAACCCTGATAATCTCCCGCCATAAGCCAAAGGAAATATGTTTTGTAGCCGGGCGTAGATACCGTTGTATGATAGCCGAACGGGAACTCGACAAGCTCGTCGTTCTTAACTCTGTATGCCTCGTCGGTGGTGCCGTCGGATGTATAGAGGCACTGAACGGCGAAGCCCTGCTTCGGCTCAAAAAGGAAATAATAAACTTCCTCGGCTATACACTCACTCGGCATATTGTCAACGTCGTGCTTATGGGGCGGAAATCCCGCCCAGTTGCCCTCGATGCAGTATGACTCGCCGATTGTAAGCACCTTTGCATTTGTATTTTCATCTATTATAAAGCTCGTTTCCCTTTCAAACGGAACTCTGCCCAAAAGTTTTAATCTTACATCCTTTTCCCGAATGACCTGCGGATCGGTTTTCTCGGCTACGGGAGTTGCACAAACGGCAATTTTTATTTTATCAATAGCCTCTATTACGAGTTTTTGCTCACGCGGCATATAAAAACTCTCTGCCCTGCGATTTTCAAAGACCGTCATGCGGTTTCCGATATTTTCCCATTTTTCACCGTTTACCTCGATGTTGCAATGCCCTTCAAGCATTATAAACGCAGTTTCCTTATCCTCGGTATAAAAATCAAGTTTTTGACCGGGATCAAGTTCGATTATACCGAATTCCAATTTTTTAAGCGAACATTCGCCGATTTTGCAAACGGGAGTATAACCGTTTGCGCTCTTATACGCTTTTTTATAGTTCATAACCGTTCTCCTTTAAGTATTTTTTTACAGTTTCAAAATCGGGAACGCTTTCTCTCGCTCCCACTCCCGTACATTTTATCGCCGAAACGGCGCTTGAAAAATGACAGCATTTGAGATAATCGTAACCCTTTGCGATCCCTGCGGCGAAAGCGCCGTGGAAAACGTCGCCCGAGCCGTTTGAATCGACGACCTTGGCGGGATAGACGGGATAACTGTCGTATTTCCCACCGTCATAAAGTATTCCGCCTGATTTGCCTTGTGTTATAACAACTATTTCCGGGGAATAGGTTTCATATAATTCTTTTGCCGCCTCTTTCGCCGTTTTGCAACCGGTGATACCGAGGGCGAATTCCTCCGACGGTATCATAATATCGGTAAGTTTAAGAAGCTCCGCTACGCCGTCATAAAGACCGCCGCAATCATAAAGTACCTTTACGCCGTTTCCCCCGGCGATTTTTGCCGCCTCGATAGCCGCATTAAGTTCGTTGCCGTCCACCATCAGTATCTCTGCCGAGGCAATAGCCATTTTTTGTCTGTTATTAAGTTTAAGCGGCGGAAGATCACCCTTATCAAAAACACAGGTGCGGGTCGCACTGTCTTCACAAAGCCACAAAACCGAGGCAAAAGAACGGCAGCCCGATTTGATATCAACAAGATCGGTATTGACGCCGTATTTTATAAAATCATTTTTATGGTAAACGCCGCCGTTGTCGTCAGATAAAACGCCGATATAAGCCGTTTGTTCGCCGAGCTTCCGGGCGGCTACAAGACCCGTTGCAACGGGACCTCCGCCGGCGGTTTTACTCGATACCGCCCTCATCTTCGTATCCTCTTTCGGGTAGTTTGGGATATTATAGAGGGTATCGAAAACGTTTGCGCCTATTCCTACGATTTTTGCCATATTTTATGCCTTTCCGTTTGCGCCGACGAGTCTTATCTTGTCTACTGCCAACGCCCTTACCGTTTCGATCGGTTTTTTCATAAACATATCGACCGCGAGACTTCTGTTCGGGTCGTTAAGTGCTTCAAGCGTTCCATCGGCGAATGCGCAGCAAACGTCGGTGCCGACGTTCATTTTACGGACGCCCGCCTTTATTGCCGCTTTTACCTGATCGTCGGGAATTCCCGAGCCGCCGTGAAGTACAAGGGGTGTATTGTCGGTTGCTTTCCTTATTGCCTTTATCCTTTCGATATCAAGTTTGGGCGGTTTTTTATAGTGACCGTGGGCGTTGCCAATAAGGACGGCGAGGCAGGTAACGCCGGTTTTCTTAACAAATTCCGCCGCCTCGTCGGGGTTTGTGAATTCATCCATAGCGTCATCGTTTACACTTCCGATATGACCAAGTTCGCCCTCTACGCCGACGTCGATTGCATTGCAGATATCCACGATGTGCTTTGTTGTTGCAATGTTCTCTTCAATCGGATGAACGGAGCCGTCATACATAATACCCGTAGCGCCCCAGTATAGTATTTTTTGCGCTTCAAGTTCGCTCGGACCGTGATCAAGGTGGAAACAAACCGGGACGGTAGCCTTATTTGCCGCCGCCAGAATAACGGGTGCCAGATAATATCCGACCTCCTCGTTTACAAGGCGTGGATATACCTGAATAATAACGGGGGCGCGCTCTTCTTCGGCGGCTTTTATAACGCCCATCACTGTTTCTATATTATACACGTTAAAAGCGGGAATGCAATAGCCACCCTCCTCCGCCATACCGATTATTGTTTTAAGATCAACTAACATTTTTATACCTCTTAATCCAAAATAAGATCCTCTATTGAAAGTATCTCAATTTCGTTTTGCTCAACATTTTTAAGCGCCGCGTATTCCGAAACGCAGGCGGTAACAACCGCCGTTTCGCCTATGCTTTCTGCGTTATAAAGGCGTCTTGCCGACACTTCATTTATAACTTCGGGGAGATATTCAGCCATAAGGATATTTCCCGCCCATACCGTTTCGGCGCGGTTTAAGAGCATTTCGTGAAGCTCGGCAAAAGCCGATATGACCTTTCTTGCCTCCTCGGTTTCCCCGAGATCGCGCGAAAGTTGATAGGGATCCTGGAAAACAACCGTTTTACCCGTGCTTTTTGCTCTGAGTTTGCCCTCATCATGAAGCTTTGCAAGGAAAGCGGTATACGTTATTATTTCCGCTTTCGTTTCGACGCCGTATTCTTTAAAGGTCTGTTTTATCGCTTTTGCGTCATTCGGGTCGTAGACCACAACGGTTTTAAATTCGTCGAGCGCCTTCGCGCAGGCGGTCATCTGCTCCTTCGTTTCGTTTGCCGCACCGATAAGGAAATCAAGCTGTGCGCCGGATGCGGGTTCATTTTCGAGGACGGTAAACTTTACGTCTGCGTCCTCAAGCACCTTTATCGCCTTCACCGCCTGCTTGCAAACCATATAACGAGCATCGACGCCAAGATAGAGCAGAATATCCGTTTTGTCGGCGTGCACCTTTAATGCGGCGGTCAGATCATCGCAAAGTTCTGTTTTTCCGTAGGCGCTTCCGGTGTTAAGGCAATTGTCCAACAGGATGTTTATGTATTCGGGAAGCTTATTTTCAAGCGCCGCCCGGAGGCGGACTTCCTTTGTAAACATAACCGGGTCCCAACCGGTGGTGCAATCGTGAACGCAGGCGCCGCAGGTGCAGCATTCATAAATATTATCCATAATTTCATCAAGCTCGATAGCGCCGCGGTTTACAAGAGAGATACCGAGCGCCCTTGCGCGTGCGGTCGACCTTTCGTGTCCCGTCGCGTTTCCTATCGGGCAAATATGGTGACACATCCAGCAAAAACGGCAGGAGTCAACGTGTTGTTTGCATTTTTCCGACATATTCATAATAGCTTTACCTCCCTCTTAAAGACCCAACTTGAACGGATTCATAATACCGTTCGGGTCAAGCGTCTTTTTTATTCCCTCAAATACCTGCATTGCGGGTCCGTACTGTTCCTTCATAAGACGACCGAGTTTTATGCCTACGCCGTGATGATCGTTTACGACGCCGCCATGAGCAAGTGCCGTTCTTACGCCGCAGGTCCAAATTTCCTGATGAAGCCTGAGTGCCTCGACGGGATCCTGCGGCACGTCTTTACCGTCTACTATAAAGCGGTCATATATCATTGCGCCCCATTCATACCAGTGCGAGAAATGGGCGATGAATTTTGCCTGCGGAAAATTGGTTTCAATCGCCTCTTTCATAGCCCAGTATATCTCTTCGATCTTGTCATAAGGAGCGATGGTATCCATTGTGCCGAAGCACTGCGGAATATCCATCATATGACCCGGATAGAAGAAGGTTATCTTCTCTTTCCACCATTTTTCGCCGTATTCGCTGCCTAAGTCCTCGGCGCCGTATTTTTTGAAGGTTTCAAGTAATATTCTTTCCTCAACGTCGACCAATTCCTTAACGCCCTCGTAGGCTATATTCATAAAGGCGCCCTTGCGCTCGACACCAACTATCTTCTTTATGAGCGAAGCGGTCTCGGCTTCGTCGTAAAGACGCATTACGGACGGTTTGAATTTTTGTAACAGTTCACGGCTTGCCTTGAACGCGCCGGTCATGTCTTGAAAAAGGAATCCTCTGAAACGACGAACTTCGGGTTGGTCGAATATTCTTATCTGTGCCTTGGTAATAATACCAAGCGTACCCTCCGAGCCTATAAATATCTGGTTAAGATCGGGTCCCGCGGCGTGCTTCGGTGCAGGAGAAGTGTTTATGATATCGCCGTTCGGGAGCACTACCTCCATTTGAAGCACCATATCGTCGATCTTGCCGTATTTGGTAGAGCAAACACCGATACCTCTGTGCGCCAAAAAGCCGCCGACGGTCGAGCAGGTAAGGCTCGACGGATAGTGCATAGTCGCCTTTCCGACCTCGTTTGCCGCCCATTCGATATGCTTATATATAGCGCCCGTACCGCATTCTATATACATACTGTCGGTATTGACCTCGTATATTTTGTTCATCCGCTTTGTATCGAGGATTATACCGCCGGCGACCGGGATGGCGCCGCCCTGCGTTCCGCCGCCGGCACCCCACGTCGTTACGGGAATTTTGTAGTAATTGGCGATTTTTAAGACCTTTGATACCTCGGTCGCATCCTTCGGGCAGACGACAAAATCCGCCTCGGGCATACGGCAGCCCCTGTCAGCCCACATACGCGAAAGCCAATAGTAATCAACGCTGTGGGTCACCTTGTCGATCGCCCTTGTCGAGCAATTTTCTTTACCTACCGCATCTTCAAGTTCGGTAAGTATCATTGCAAATAAGAATTCGTTCATTTGATACTGCATATATATTCCTCCCGAATATTACTGTTTTTTATACTCTTCGTGATCTACGGCATACAAAAGATCATTTCCGCATTTCCCGAAAATTTTACAGGTCCGTTATTTGCCGATATTATAAATGACTCTCCGCTTTTCAGTTGTTTTGATGCGTTTTTTGTATCAACCGCACAACTGCCGTCGGTTATGACGCCGACGACGTA
>JAGAAE010000086.1 GCA_017615405.1 Clostridia bacterium
ACGTTCCCGCTCATGACGGCGGCGACGCAGTCGGCTCCGTCCTCCCGCGCCTTCGCGGCGAGGTATGCGTGCCCCTTATGGAAGGGGTCGTATTCGGCTATTATCCCTGTTATCATACGGTTCTCCCGATTTTTCGCCCTTTTCGGCGCACTTTTTTCATATTTACTATTGTAAACTATTTCAGGATGAGTTACAATAGTTATATATAAATTATTTTCCGCAATCTGCGGAAAAACGAATGGAGTAATGTAAAAATGCTTATTCTGGTAGTCAACACCGGCAGTTCCTCGCTGAAATATCAGCTGATAAACATGGAAGACGGCAGCGTCTCCGCGAAGGGCCTCTGCGAACGCATCGGCATCGGCGGTCACATCAAGCACACCGCCTCCGACGGCCGCGTCTACGAAGCCGACCGCACGATGACGAACCACGAGCAGGCGATGGAAGCCGTCATCGAACTGCTGACCGGCAAGGAATACGGCGTCATCTCCGACCCCGACGAGATCGACGCGATCGCGCACCGCGTCGTTCAGGGCGCGGAGGTCTTCCCGAAGCCCGTCATCCTCGACGAGGAGAAGATCCAGCGTATCTACGACCTCGGCGAGATCGCGCCGCTGCATAACTACGCCGCCGCGCAGGGAATGTGGGCGTGCCGCAAGTGCTTCGGCGACAAGCCGATGGTCGCGGTCTTCGATACCTCCTTCCACCAGACGATGCCTCCGAAGGCGTATATGTATGCCCTTCCTTACGAATACTATGAAAAATATCAGGTAAGAAAATACGGCGCCCACGGAACTTCGCACCGCTTTGTTTCGGATCGCGTTGCCGTTCTTGAAAACAAGGATAAAAAGGATTTAAAGATAATCACCTGCCATTTGGGCAACGGCTGTTCGATAACCGCCATCAAGGACGGGAAATGTATCGACACCTCGATGGGCTTTACCCCGCTTGACGGCTTTATGATGGGTACCCGCTCGGGGACGCTTGATCCTTCGGCGCTTACCTATATTGCAGAGAAAGAGAATCTTTCTCCTGCCGATATCAACAACATCTGCAACAAAAAATCCGGTATGCTCGGTATTTCGGGCGTCTCGAACGACAACCGCGATATCGGTGCCGCCGCGGCAGCAGGCAACGAAAGGGCTCAGCTTGCGACCGATATGCAGAGATATCAGATACTTAAATTCGTCGGTCAGTATATTGCCGCGATGAACGGAGTCGACGCCATTGCGTTTACCGGCGGAATAGGCGAGAACGATCCCGAACTTCGCGAATACGTCTGCGAAAACCTCACATTCTTAGGCGTTAAGATCGACAAGGATCTCAACAAACTTCGCGGCAGGGAAGTTAAGATCTCGACCGACGAGAGCGGCGTTGACGTCTTCGTCATCCCGACGAACGAAGAGCTTGCGATCGCAAGAGATACGAAGGAAATAGTTTCAAAACTTTGATAATCGGTGAAGTTATGAATAATGAACAGTTAAAATCAAGGATCGCAAACGGCGACTATAACAAGGATTTCGAGCTTTTGTATTCAGATACCGTCGTCGCGGCGGCACGCTATACAAAGGCGGTCGATGCCTTTACGAATCTTTTCGGCGAGCGGGATAATCTTCGTCTTTTCTCGGCACCGGGAAGGACCGAAATAGGCGGAAACCATACCGACCACCAGCACGGATGCGTTCTTGCGGGAAGCGTCGATCTTGACGTTATCGCCGTCGTAAGCGCAAACGATGAAAACATTATCAGGATCCGCTCCGAAGGCTATCCGATGGATATAATCGACCTTAAAAACCTTTCTATCTCGGCTGAGGAAAAGGGAAGGTCGGCGGCGCTTATCAGGGGCGTCTGCGCGGCGTTTAAGAATAAGGGTTATAATATCGGCGGATTTGATGCATATACTATTTCAAACGTCTTAAAGGGCTCGGGACTTTCGTCCTCCGCTGCCTTTGAAGTCCTTGTTTCAAACGTTATAAACGGGGTCTACAACGATAACAAGGTCGACGCCATAACGATTGCCAAGTTTTCGCAGTTCGCCGAGTGTGAATATTTCGGTAAGCCCTGCGGTCTTCTCGACCAGATGGCAAGCTCGGTAGGCGGCTTCACCTATGCGGATTTCTATGATCCTTCAAACCCGTTAGTCCAAAAGATCGACGTAGATTTTTCAAAATCGGGTTATACCCTTTGCGTTGTCGATACGGGCGGCAACCACGCCGACCTTACGAACGATTATGCCGATATCACGAAAGAGATGAAATCGGTAAGCGAATTTTTGGGCAATAAAAAGCATTTGAGAAACGTTGACGAAAACGAGTTTTATGCCCAGATTGGTCCGCTCCGCAAATCCTGCGGAGACCGTGCCGTTCTTCGCGCGTTCCATTATTTCAATGAGAGCCACCGAGTTGAGACCCAGAGACAAGCGCTTGAAAAAGCCGACTTTGAGACCTTCCTCAAAGAGGTCACCTCCTCCGGCAACTCGTCGTATAAATATCTTCAGAACCTCTATTCGAATTCCAACGTCAGCGAGCAGGGACTTTGCCTTGCGATCGCTCTTACAAAGAGATTTTTAGGAAGCCATGGCGCCTGCCGGGTCCACGGCGGAGGCTTCGCCGGAACGATCCAATGCTATATCCCCGACGATATGCTTCCCGATTACGTTAAGATGATCGAGGACGTTTTCGGAAAAGATTCCTGCGTTCCTCTTAAAATTCGTCCCGTCGGAGGGTATGAGCTGAAATAGTCGGCAAAATCAACTAAGGAGAAAGTCTTATGGCGAAAAAACTTGCCACCGGCTGGAAAATTACGATAATAGTCGTTTCGGCTATTTTGGCGCTTATATTGATCGCCGTCATAACGTTTTTTATCCTTGCAAGCATCGGAAAATCCAAATTTCATAAAAACGACCGGGATATCTCGGCGTCGAATATCGAAGGGCTCGAGGTCGACGACGGCGAGGTGACCTATAACGGTAAAAAATACACCCTTGACAGTGACGTTGTATCGGTTTTGTTTTTGGGTGTTGATAAGGATAATATCGGCGATGATTTCGGCATCGGGAACAACGGTCAGGCGGATACCATATTTGTTATGACCCTCAATACCGCGACCAAGGCAATTAAAATAATCCCTATACCGCGAGAATCAATGGTCGACGTAAACGTTTTTTCCCCGTCGGGGAAATATACAGGTACCCAGCACGAGCAGATATGCCTTTCCTATGCCTACGGCAAGGACGCAAACGACTCATCCGAAAACACGAGAAAATCGGTCAGCCGATTCTTGCTTAATATCAACGTCAGTAATTACGTAACGATGGATCTTAAAGGTATTTCGGCAATGACCGACACTATCGGAGGGGTCTCGCTTACGGCTATAGAGGATATTCCGGAACTCGGATGCAAGGCGGGGGATAGACTGAACCTGAACGGCGAAAAGGCGAGGATATACCTCCAAAGCAGGACCGAAGACGCCGAGGGAAGTTCGCTTCGTATGCAAAGGCAGATGCAGTTTTTGTCCGAGTTTGCCTCAAAAGCGGGGAACAGGATATCCGGCAATTTAGGGCTTGTCAAAACCTATTATGATACGATGAAACCCTATATTTCGACCGACCTCGCTTTCTCGCAGATCACCTATCTCGTCTCGACCGGGATCGCGAAGGATCTCGGCGGAAAGTTCGATTATCAGATGATCGACGGCGAAAAAAAGGTCGGAGAAAAATGGGTCGAGTTTTACCCCGACCCCGATTCGCTCGTAACTGCGATACTCAATACGTTTTATAAGGAAAAATAATTGACAAACAAGACCCGCACTTAACGTGCGGGTCAATTTTTGCCTTCGATAGTTTTTATGCTCTTTCAAGCCAGGTGAAGCCTAAGTCGAGAGCCGAGAAGAGGGAGTCCCTTTCGCTTGATTTTACGACTCTGTCCTTCTTTGGTATCTCGGTGTCGCTTAAAAGAAGCTCTACCAAAACCTTGTCGGCTATCTCAATATTGTTCTTTTCACTCGTCGAGAGGATCTCAAATCTAACGACGTGCTTATCGTTCATATCACCGTAGTAAATCTCATTGCCCTTTCTTACAAGGGGCTTGCCTTTATAGGTTAAGAATTTTTCGTCAGCCATAATAATCTCCGTTTCTGTTTACTTCGGCACCCTGCCGTAAAAAATCGAGCCGAAACAAGGTCGACCCGCCTCATATAAAGTATAAACTATACATAATAATATGTCAAGAAGTTTAATAATTGTACAATACGGAAAAATGTCAAGTTTCGTATTGACTTTTCCGCCTGTTTTTATTACCATATAACTGTATAAATATATTTTATCCTTATAAAAGGAAGTGTTTGAAACTATGGAAAATACAAAGAAAACGATGGACTCCATCGTAAATCTTGCCAAGGGAAGAGGTTTTGTCTACCCCGGAAGTGAGATCTACGGCGGACTTGCAAACACCTGGGACTACGGTCCTCTGGGTGCCGAGCTTAAAAACAATATCAAAAGGGCGTGGTGGAAAAAGTTCGTCCAGGAAAACCCGTATAACGTCGGGCTTGACGCCGCCATCCTTATGAATCCGCAAACGTGGGTCGCATCGGGGCATTTAGCCGGCTTTTCCGATCCGCTTATGGATTGCAGAGAATGTCACGAGCGTTTCCGTGCCGATAAGATAATCGAGGATTGGTGCGCCGAAAACGGTTTTGAGCTTCCTAAGCCGATCGACGCCTTTTCGCAGGAAGAAATGAAAAATTTCGTCGAGGAGCATAATATAAAATGTCCCTCCTGCGGGAAACATAATTTTACCGATATACGCCAGTTCAACCTTATGTTCAAAACCTTCCAGGGCGTAACCGAGGACGCAAAGAACACGGTTTACCTTCGCCCCGAAACGGCTCAGGGTATCTTTGTCAACTTTGCAAACGTTCAAAGGACGTCAAGAAAGAAGCTTCCTTTCGGCATAGGGCAGATAGGTAAATCCTTCCGAAACGAGATAACCCCCGGAAACTTTATCTTCCGCGTCCGCGAGTTTGAGCAGATGGAGCTTGAGTTCTTCTGCAAGCCCGACACCGACCTTAAATGGTTCGATTATTGGAGAAGTTTCTGTAAGAACTGGCTTTTGTCAATAGGATTAAGGGAAGAAAACCTTCGCCTTCGCGATCACGACAAGGAGGAGCTTTCCTTCTATTCAAAAGCAACGACCGACTTTGAATTCTTATTCCCCTTCGGTTGGGGCGAGCTTTGGGGCATTGCCGACAGGACCGATTACGACCTCACCCAGCATCAGAACACCTCGGGTAAAGATCTTACCTATTTCGATCCCGAAACGAACGAGCATTATATCCCCTACGTTATCGAGCCGAGCCTCGGCGTTGAAAGAAGTTTCCTTGCCGTTTTGTGCGATGCCTATGATGAGGAGACCGACGAAAAGGGCGATATAAGGACCGTTTTGCATTTCCATCCCTTCTTAGCGCCCTTCAAGGCAGCTGTTCTGCCCCTTTCCAAAAAGCTTTCGGAAAAGGCAAGCGAAATCTACGCCGACCTTGCTAAGGACTTTATGGTAGACTTCGATGACGCAGGCTCAATAGGAAAGCGTTATCGCCGTGAGGATGAGATCGGAACGCCGTTCTGCATAACCTACGATTTCGACAGTGAAAACGACAACTGCGTGACCGTTCGTGACCGTGATACGATGGAACAGGTGCGTATCCCGATCAGTGAACTTAAAAACTATATAAAAGAGAAAATTGAGTTTTAAGATAATAATTTTTTCGGAGAGAATAGATGAGATCAACCGAAATTCTTAACATGATAGCCCTGCTTCTCGGCGGACTGACCTTCTTCCTTTTCGGAATGAGCGTTATGTCCGGCGGTCTTGAAGAGATGGCGGGCGGAAATCTTGAAAAAACCCTTAAAAAGGTCGGCAAAAACGACCTTTCCGGTTTTGCGCTCGGCGCCGGGATAACGGTGGCGATACAATCGTCGTCCGCAATGACCGTTATGCTTGTCGGACTTGTAAACTCGGGTATCCTTGATTTTTCCGAGACCTTCGGCATGATAATGGGCTCCCACGTAGGAACGACCCTTACGGCGTGGATACTCACCCTTAACGCCAACTCGGGCAACAGCCTCTTTATGGCGCTTCTTCGTCCTATGACCTTCGCACCGATCCTTGCGTTTTTCGGGATAATGATGCGGATGTTTTCAAAAAACAGGCAGCGTCGAAAACTCGGGGACATATTCATCGGTTTTGCCGTTTTGATGGCGGGAATGGATATGATGAGCAGTTCAATGGCTGACGTTAAGCAGTTCGCCGGTATCCTTACCCTCTTTTCAAAATACCCGATCGTGGCGTTTCTCGCTTCTACGTTGTTCACGGGTCTCATTCAGTCTTCCGCCGCGACCGTCGCTATCGTTCAGGCTATGGCGCTTACGACGAATATGGATCTCAAAATCGCGATACCGCTGGTTATCGGCGCCAATATCGGCACCTGCATGACCTCGCTTATATCGAGCATCGGGACCAACAAGGGCGCGAAGCGGGTCGTCGCAATGCACGTTTATTCAAATACGATCGGCGGTTCTATCCTGATGGCGGCGCTTTATATCGTGATGATTTTCTCACCCGGGACTTTGGATCATACGGTCAATATCTTTACTGTCGCGATAATCCATTCCTGTTTTAATATCTTCAATACAATTTTGTTCACGCCTCTTAAAAAACCGCTCTTCGCCCTTTGCAGAAAAACGGTGCGTCAGACCGACGAAAAAGAGCATACCGTCTTTTTGGACGAGCGTCTGTTTTATAACACTCCGCTTGCGCTCTTTGAGTGTAAACGCCTCTGTAATGAAATGGCGGAACTTACAAGAACGTCGGTCAACAAGGCGTTGGCAATGGTCTTCGATTATAACGAAAAAACAGCCGAGGAGATCGCACAGGAAGAGGCGCTCGTCGATAAATATGAGGACAGGCTCGGCACCTATCTTGTCCGTTTAAGCGGTAACTCCCTTAACGAAGAAGATCGTCACGCCGTCGCAAGACTGCTTCACAGTCTAAGCGACTTTGAGCGTATCTCCGACCACGCTTTAAATCTTTGCGACGTTTCCAAAGAAATAATGGATAAAGAGATCGAGTTTTCTCTTCCGATAAACGAGGGGATAAAGAATATAACCGGTGCTTTGTCCGAAATAATCAACCTGACCTGCGACGTTTTCATCGCCGACGATCACGAATCCGCGTCCCATATAGAGCCGCTTGAACAGGTCATAGACGCCCTCGGGTATGAGCTCAAGTCCCTTAATATCGACAGTCTCCAAAAGGGAGAGGGAACGACGACACTCGGCTTTGTGCTTTCAGATATACTGACGAATTACGAGAGGATATCCGACCATTGCTCAAACCTCGCGGTATTTACGGCTCAGCTTAATACTCCGCGCCTCGACGCGCATAATTATCTTAACAACGTCAAAAATATGAACAATCCGGATTTTGCAAACGATTTCAACAGATTTCTTGCGAAATACGGCGGAAAATAAACCTAAAAAAGGAAAATCTCTATGGCAAACGAATACACGATAGCAAAACTGACCGAGATGATCGAGAAAAAACTTTCTCATAATTTCGGTGTAACCCCAGAGCAGGCGTCGGATGAACTTTACTATAAGGCGTCGGTCCTTGTACTGCTCGAAATAATGAACGAACGAAAGGCGAAATTCCGCAAAAAGGTGGATGAAACGGGCGCCAAGACCGTTTATTACCTCAGTATGGAATTCCTTATGGGTCGTTCGCTCAAAAACACCCTTTATAACCTTGACCTGACCGAAAAGATGGAAAAGGCGCTCAAAAAATTCAACGTCAAGCTTGATAAGCTATATGATTTTGAGCCCGACGCGGGACTCGGAAACGGCGGTCTCGGACGACTTGCCGCCTGCTTCCTTGATTCCTTTTCCTCCTGCTCCTACAGCGCATTCGGTTACAGCATAAAATATGAGCTCGGCATCTTCCGTCAAAAACTTGTTGACGGTTGGCAGACCGAAATGCCCGATTTCTGGCTTCCGGGCGGAAGTTTCTGGCTTGAACAAAGACCACACGCCGCCTGCGACGTTCGTTTCGGCGGTCATATCGACGAGTGGTGGGAGAACAACTATCATCATATTGAACATAAAGACTGCGAGATCGTCAAGGCAATGCCCTACGATCTTATGGTCGCGGGTCACGACGGAAAGACGGTAAACGTTTTAAGGCTATGGAGCGCCGAATGTCAGGACTTCGATATGTCGGCGTTCAATCAGGGCGACTACGTAAGGGCGCTTGAAAACAGGGCTAACACCGAGGCGATTTCCAAGATCCTTTATCCCGCCGATAATCACGCCGAGGGAAAATCTCTCCGTCTTCGTCAGCAATACTTCCTCGTTTCGGCGTCCATCCAGGATATTCTGGCTCGCCATATGCGTAAAAATACAAGCCTTGACAACCTTCCCGAGAAGGTTGCAATCCATATAAACGACACCCATCCGACCCTTGCCATACCCGAGCTTATGAGGCTATTGCTTGATGAATGCGGCTATACATGGGACGATGCGTGGAATATCGTCACAAAGACCTTTGCTTATACCAACCATACCATTATGTCGGAAGCGCTTGAATGCTGGCAGATCGATCTGTTTAAGCGTCGCCTTCCGAGGATATATTCGATAATTGAAGAGATCGACCGCCGTTACAGGGCAAAGGTCATAGAAACGACCGGCGATTTTGACCTTGCCGAGCGCACCGCCGTTATCAGCAACGGTCTTGTCAGGATGGCTAACCTCTGCGTTGTCGCCTGCCATACCGTCAACGGTGTTTCAAAGCTTCACAGTGATATCATCAAGGACGAACTCTTTAATGATTACTATAATATGACCCCCGAAAAATTTACTAACGTTACGAACGGTATCGCTCACAGAAGATGGCTTTGCCAGTCCAACCCCGAACTTTCTTCCTATATCACCGAGCTTATAGGCGACGGTTTTGTAAGTGACGCCATGGAACTTGAAAAGCTTATGAAATTTGCCGACGAAAAAACCGTTCTTCAGAAACTCGGCGAGATAAAGAGGAACAACAAGATCCGCCTTTCAAACTATTTAAAGGCGAATACGGGCGTTTCCTTTGATCCCGATTCTATCGTCGATATGCAGGTCAAGAGGCTTCACGAATATAAGCGTCAGCACCTTAACGCAATGCATATCGTAAGCGAATATCTGTATCTTCTTGACAATCCGAACGCGCCCTTTACCCCCAAAACCTATATCTTCGGCGCAAAGGCGGCTCCCGGATATCTTTTTGCAAAAGAGATAATAAGGATGATCTGCAAGATCGCCGATCTTATAAACAACGATAATCGCGTGAACGATAAATTAAAGGTTATTTTTGTTGAGGACTACCGCGTTACCCTTGCCGAACTTATGATACCCGCAGCCGAGATAAGCGAGCAGATTTCCCTTGCCTCGACCGAGGCGAGCGGAACCTCGAATATGAAGTTTATGTTAAACGGGGCTATAACGCTCGGAACCGAGGACGGAGCAAACGTCGAGATCCATTCGGCGGTCGGCGACGATAATATCCTTATCTTCGGTATGCAAACGCCCGAGGTATTAAAGCTCCAGAAACAGGGCTATTCGCCGGTATCCTACTATAACAACAATGCCGATTTAAGGCGCGTTATCGACTTTATCGAAACGGGTGTTCCCGGCGCGCAGGCTGAAAATATCTGTCATTGCCTTAAAAACTTCGACAACTATATGGCTCTTGCCGATTATGCCGATTACTGCGTGACACAAGCAAAAGCGACCGAACTGTATGGCGATCCGCTTACGTGGAACAGAATGTCGCTTGTAAATATCGCAAACTCGGGCATTTTCGCTGCCGACCGCTCGGTCAGAGACTATGCCGAGAATATTTGGCATATAAAGCCGGTCAAGTGATATGAATTATTATCCTTTTGATTCGACAAAAAAAATATACAAACCGCATTTCGGCGCAATAAAAGCAGGGGAAGCCCTGCTTTTGCGTGTTTTACTGCACTTCGACGCCCACGTTCACAACGTCTATCTTGTTATAAACGAGGACGGTAAACAGCCCTTTGAGGTGGAAATGAAGCCCGAGGAAACACTGGAAAGCTACCGTTTTTACGACTGCAAAGTCTTCCTTAACACGGGGCTTTACTGGTATAAGTTCAGATACACGAGCGATTTCGGTGAATTCTACGTCACCAAAACCGACACTTCTCTCGGCATCGTTTCAAATGAAGGCAGCGCATGGCAACAGACTGTTTATGACCCGGATTTTTCGGTGCCGGAGCATTTAAAGGGCGGAATAATCTATCAGATTTTCCCCGACAGGTTTTATAATTCGGGCAAACCGAAAGCCGACGTCCCCGATGACAGATTTCTATGTGATGATTGGGAAAAACAACCCGAATACCGCCAGAACAACGGCGAATGCTCGCTCGGGAACGACTATTACGGCGGCGACCTTAAAGGGATCGCCGAAAAACTTCCGTATCTATCCGAACTCGGCGTGAGCATAATATACCTTAATCCCATCTTCGAGGCGCACTCAAATCATCGCTATAATACCGCCGATTATATGAAGATCGACCCG
>JAGAAE010000087.1 GCA_017615405.1 Clostridia bacterium
ATAAAACACTTGAAAAAAACATTTTGTAAAGTATAATATATGTATTAAACATTGCGTTTTTGAAAGCGGTGCTTTCAGAGGTAAGTAAAAAATGAACTATGTAAGCTACGTAATGCTCGGTTTTGCGCTTTTGGGAATTATCGACCGCATGATCGGGAACAAATTCCACTTAGGCGAAGAATTTGAAAAGGGCTTTGAACTGTTGGGTACCATTGTTCTCACAATGGCGGGAATGATTGTGTTATCACCGCTTATAGCAAGCCTGTTGGAGCCTTTTTTTAACTCTGTTTATAAAGCCTTACATATTGATCCTTCGGTTTTAACTTCTTCGATTTTTGCAAACGATATGGGCGGGGCGCAACTTGCAAAATCGATATCAAAAAATGAAACTCTCGGGTATTTCAACGGTCTTGTCGTCGGATCGATGGTGGGCGCAACCGTCTCCTTCACCATACCTTTTGCCATAACCGTTGTCGGCAAAGAGAGGCAAAAAGAACTGACGTTGGGTCTTCTTTGCGGGATAGTTACGGTGCCTGTCGGGTGCGCGGTCGGTCTTGCGTTTTGCAGGCTTCCCGTTTTAGTGGCTATAACAGACCTTATTCCCATTATCATATTTGCGGGTATAATCGCCGCGGGACTTCTGCTTTTCCCCCAAATATGTATAAAAGCGTTCAAGGTATTCGGCATATTTATTAAAGTTCTGATATCGGCAGGTCTCGCACTTGGTCTGATCAAGTTTGTCACGGGTCGCGAGGTCATAAAAGGGCTCGGCTCATTTGAGGACGCAATGGATATTTGCATCGCCTGCGCCGTTGCGCTTGCAGGCGCGTTTCCGGCGCTTAAAATCATTTCGGCGATTATTTCAAAACCGCTCGGCGCTCTCGGAAGAATGATACGTATTAACGAAAAATCAACCGCCGGATTCATCTCTTCTCTTGCCTCGAACGTTCCCACCCTTAAAATGATGAACGAAATGGACTCAAAAGGCGCTATGTTAAACTCTGCTTTTGCGGTGTCGGCTTCGTTTGTTATCGCCGATCACCTTGCATTCACCCTCGCCTATAACAAATCTTATTTGGGGATCGTTATGCTTTCAAAGTTAATTTCGGGATTGTGCGCCGTTTGGTTTGCCGCGTTTATATATAAAAAGGTGGGCAAATCGGTGCTCGGGAAGGAAGAAGAAAATGGCTGATAATTTTTCGCTTGAATCTTTGGGCAGTCAATACGGATTTTCGTTTATCCACTATTCGGGAAAGGCATACAACTCAAATCTTCATATCGATAAAAACCTTTTCTCAATATTTATGCTTTTGACCGGCGACATCACCTACGACGTTGAAGGGAAAATCATCCGCATAAAGCCCGACGATATCCTTCTTATCGGGAACAACGAGCTTCACAGATTTATCGCAAAACAAAACAGCAACTGCGAATATCTGCTTTTGATGGTCAACCTTGATTTTTTAATAAAAAACGACTGCACCGCCTTTTCCGAGATGGTTTTTAACCGAACGCCGGGCGAGAACAACGTTATCAGCGCCGACGTCAGCATTGCAAACGGTATCAACGAAATAATCAAAAGGCTTGACCGTTATTGCGGCGAAAAGCCCCCTGAACTTTGCGTTGTAAACGGCGTTATCATCGAACTGCTTTATAACCTGAACAAGCAGGTCGAAAAATCGGGGAAAACGGGTTCAAACAAGCCGAAGGTCAACGATATTATTGATTATATAAACGACAATCTGACAGATGATCTGTCGCTCGACAGGATCGCAAAGCGTTTTTTCCTGACAAAACAATATCTTTGCAAGATCTTCAAAAAGAACACGGGATACACGGTGAACAAATACATAACCTACCGCCGTATCGTTCTTGTCAAGGAGGCGTATTCTAACGGAATGACCCTTTCGGAGGCGTGCTACAAGGCGGGTTTTAACGATTATTCCTCCTTTTACAGAGCCTACTCGAGAATTGCCAACAAGTCACCGCGAAAGGATCTCGGCGGAAAATAACAGGGCGCAAAAAACGGCGGACACGAAATCTGCGTGCTCGCCGTTTAATTATGCTTAAAGCTCTATTGCCTTAAATCCGTTGTCGGTTAAAATATATTTTTCAGTGTAGCCGGCTTCCTTTAAAAGTTCGGTCGCAGTATCGAATCCGGAATCAAGATGATCCGCGTTATGGCAATCGGACGTTATAACCGCGCCAAAGCCAATGCGTTTCATCTCCTTAATTATATTAAGCATCGGATAGGGCGTTTTTCTGTATCCCCTAACAACTCCGCCGGTGTTGACCTCGAATATTTTGACGTCTTTATAAAGCGTTTCGAGCGCCTCAACGGCGGCAGATATATATTCTTTTGAATCATAATCAAAAAAATCGGCACGGTCGATATTCTTGGTGATAAGATCAAAATGAGCAAGAATATCAATTTTTGCAAATTTCGGAAATGTGGCTATCTGGCGGAAATACTCTTTTGCAAATTTCATCCCGTCGCCGCCGAAATACCTGTCTATCATGACCTTATAATACGCTTCATCGTGGTCAACGTTGACAAAATTATCGCCTATTTTAAGATAATGGCAGGAACCTATCAGATAATCGTAACCGTCCTGCGGGGTATCGGAATACATATCGAATTCAAGCCCTAAAAAGATTTTAATTCTGTCCCGATATTCGAGTTTTAATCTTTTGACATCCTCTTTATATGCAACAGTTCGGGATGGCGACATAGAAAATGTGTTGTCGGAATAGCGGGTATATGAATGCCCCGAAAAACCGATAGAATCAAAGCCCTTTTGCATTGCTTTTTTAATAATTTCTTCCGGCGTGTCGGCGCCGTGATCAAAGCTTGTATGGGTATGAAGATTCTGCAAATATGCCATTTATGTCACCGTCCCCTCTTAAAACCGAACAATATTATAACACGAGCGATATAAAATGAGTAGTATAATTTTATCTATTTCTTTGCACATATTAACGTTATAAGGGCGAATTCGGTTAATATTTGCAATATTTATGACAATTGTTAAGTAGAAAAATCCTTTCAAAAAAGATATCATTAAATCGTAAAACGATCGGATATCCGATTAAAGAAAGGACTGTTTTTATGACACCGAAGAAAATTGCGGTTTTGGGCGGCGGAAACGGCGCTCACACCATGGCGGCCGAGTTTGCACTTAAAGGTCACACCGTAAACCTTTATGAAATGCCTCAGTTTAAGAACAATATGAAAAAGGTTTTTGAAACAAAAACCATCTACTTACAGGGAAATATCAAGGAGCTTCAGGGCCCCGTTACCCTTAACGACGTCACCGACGATATCGAAAAGGCGATAAGCGGATGCCGTTATATCTGCATCGTTGCCCCCGCCTTTGCACACAGCGGATATGCAAAGCTTCTTAAAGGTCACGTCAAGAAAGACCAGATAATCGTTACCTTCCCGGGCGCTTTTTCGGCTCTTGTTCTTAAAAAGGAACTCGACGGTCCCGATTGCCCGGTATTTGCCGACGCAAACAATCTTCCTTATGACGCGCGCCTTGTCGCAAAAGGCTCCGACACGGTCAACGTTTTTGGCAGAAACCCGATAAATATAGCCTTCCTGCCCGCCGATAAAGGGCCCTCCCTTATTGACGAAATGCG
>JAGAAE010000088.1 GCA_017615405.1 Clostridia bacterium
AGTCCGATTTTTACTAGACTTTTTCGACAGGCTGAGCCACGGAAACCCCGTGGCTGCTATTCTTTTAGTAATTCTTTCATTCTTTCTGCGGCCTCTTTTGTGTCTTCGGGGTCGCCGAAGGCGGAAAAGCGGAAATAACCTTCGCCGCATTCGCCGAATCCGGCGCCGGGCGTGCCGATTATTTGCGCTCTATTCAGAAGGTAGTCAAAGAACTCCCAACTTTTCATATTATGAGGGCATTTTACCCATATATAGGGCGAATTCTTCCCGCCCGTGTACCAAATACCGACCTTATCGAGCGCATCGGTTATCATCCTTGCGTTGTTTTTATAAACCCTGATATTATCTTTTATCTGCGCCTGACCTTCGGGTGTGAAGACCGCCGCGGCGCCCTTTTGGATAATATATGATACGCCGTTCGTTTTGGAAAGACGGTTTCTCGTCCACATAACGTTTAGTGACATACCGCCGCGGATAATATCTTTCGGAACAACGGTATAGCCGAGTCTTGTTCCCGTAAATCCCGCGGTTTTTGACAGCGAGCAGATCTCGATGGCGCAGGATCTCGCCCCTTCGATCTCATAGATGCTGTGGGGAAATTTTTCGTCCTCGATGAATATCTCATACGCCGCGTCAAAGATCATTACCGAGCCGTGCGAGTTTGCAAAATCGACCCATTTTTTAAGTGTGGGGCGGTCAAATACCACACCCGTCGGATTATTCGGCGAACAGATATAGATAATATCCGCCTTTATGTTTTCATCCGGCAAAGGTATAAAACCGTTGCTTTCGTCCGACTTTATATGCAGTATTTCTCTACCCGCAAGGGTGTTCGTTTCGACGTATGCCGGGTATGCAGGCTCCATAACAAGTGCCGTGTTCGAGAGGTCGAAAAGATCAATAATATCGGCGAGTTCATCGCAGGCGCCCGAGGAAACGAAAACCTCATCCGTGTCTAAACCGACGCCGAAATTCTTATAGTATCCGGCGATCGCCTCTCTTAAAAACGGTTTTCCGCATTCGGGCATATAGCCCTCAAATGTGTCTTTGCTCGCTTGATCGTCGACCGCACCGTGGAGCGCCTTTATTACCGCGTCACAAAGCGGGAGCGAAACGTCTCCTACACCGAGTCGGTATATTTTCTTGTCGGGATGATTTGCCTTATATTCCTCCGTTTTTTCGATAACGGTCGAAAAAAGATATGAGGTTTTAAGTTCGGCATAATGTGTGTTCGGTTTAAGCATCGGGGGGTCTCTCCTGGAAGTGAATTAAGGTTTTTTGTTCTGCATTCTATGAAATGCCGCACCGATAAAGCCCTTAAAGAGCGGATGCGGTTTGTTGGGACGCGATTTGAATTCGGGGTGGTACTGAACACCGACGAAAAACGGCTCGTTTGTAAGCTCCACCGTTTCGACAAGCGTTCCGTCGGGCGACATACCGCTTAAAGTAAGTCCTGCTTCCTTCATCTTTTCTCTGTAATCGTTGTTGAATTCGTAGCGGTGGCGGTGGCGCTCGCTTATCTCGGTTTTGCCGTAGCATTTTTCCATAGTCGTGCCTTGGGCGATAACGCAGGGATACGCGCCGAGCCTTAACGTTCCGCCCTTGTCGATATCGTTTGTCTGTCCCGGCATAAAGTCGATGACCTTGTGCCTGCACTGTTCGTCGAATTCGCCCGAGTTTGCGTCGGCTATCCCCAAAACGTTCCTTGCATACTCGATAACCGCGATCTGCATACCGAGGCATATTCCGAAATAGGGAACGGAGTTTTCTCTTGCATACTTCGCCGAGAGGATCATACCCTCGATCCCCCGGTCTCCGAATCCGCCCGGAACGATAATGCCGTCGAGATCCTTTAAGGTTTCTTCGACGTTTTCGGCGGTTATTTTTTCCGAGTCGATCCAATGGATCTTTATGTGCGTGTTATGAAAATATCCCGCGTGGCGCATTGCCTCCGCGACCGACAGATAGGCGTCGTGAAGACCGACGTATTTTCCGACAAGACCGATATGGACCGTGTAGGGTCTGTTCTTTATCTTTTTTACCATTTCGGTCCAGCTTTCAAGGTTAGGCTCCTTGGCTTCGAGACCTAACTCTCGGCACACGACTGCCGAAAAGTTTGCCTTTTCAAGCATAAGCGGCGCTTCGTAGAGATTGGGCAGAGTGATGTTTTCAATAACGCAGTCGGGCTTGACGTTGCAGAAAAGCGATATTTTTTTGAAGATGCTTTCTTCGAGCGGCTCGTCGCACCTTAAAACTATGATGTTCGGGTTGACCCCCATTCCCTGAAGCTCCTTGACCGAATGCTGGGTCGGTTTGCTCTTATGCTCCTCCGAGCCGTGGAGATATGGGACGAGGGTGACGTGGATAAAGAGGCTGTTTTCTCTGCCGACCTCAAGGGAGATCTGCCTTACCGCCTCGATAAAGGGCTGAGATTCGATGTCGCCGATCGTGCCGCCTATTTCGGTTATAACGATGTCGGCGCCCGAATGGTTTCCGACGTTATAGACAAATTCCTTTATCTCGTTAGTTATATGCGGAATGACCTGAACAGTAGACCCCAAATATTCGCCGCGGCGCTCCTTGTTAAGGACGTTCCAATAAACCTTGCCGGTCGTGAGATTTGAATACTTGTTAAGATCCTCGTTGATAAATCTCTCATAGTGACCGAGGTCAAGGTCGGTTTCGGCGCCGTCCTCGGTGACGTAAACCTCGCCGTGCTGATAGGGACTCATCGTGCCGGGGTCAACGTTTATATACGGGTCGAGCTTCTGCGCCGCGACCTTAAAGCCCCGCGCTTTGAGAAGCCGTCCGAGAGAGGCGGCGGTTATGCCTTTGCCAAGCCCCGAAACAACGCCTCCGGTAACAAAAATATATTTTGTCATAAATATCGCTCCTGTTTATAAGAAAGTTTTGATTTGTCTATTTTCCGCTCTCGCCGTAGTTTGAAAGAACCCTTGCGGACGGGTCGTTTACGTTGCATCCTTCCCATG
>JAGAAE010000089.1 GCA_017615405.1 Clostridia bacterium
ATCTCATCCTCATTAAGTGACGCACCGGATTTTTTCTCTGTCCCGGTGACCTCGAGGATCAAAGCGGTCAATTCCTTCGACGTGATACCGAAGTCCTTTGCCATCTCACTAACCTTATATTTATTTGTCATCAGCATTTCCTCCCGAATTCCTCCGCGATGGCGGAGGCAAATGAACTGTCGTTGACCAAAACGATTCCGCAGCTTCGACCAACGGCGTTTGATAATACGTTTTGTTCGGTGCCTTCAAGTTCGATAACCTTAACACCGGATTTTTCGGCGATAAACCGAATTTCTTTTTTTGTTTTGTCTGAAATATCAGAGGCGGTAACGACCAACCCGGATTTTTTTGCCTTGATCGTTTCACTCGAGGCATTAAAGCCGTAGGATAACCTGCCCGCCTTTGATGCAAACCCTAAAAGAGTAAGGATCTTGTCATTCAATTTCGGCAAACTCCTTTTGGAGGGTATCGTAGATCTCTTGCTCGACCGGAATACCGAATGCGCGGCTCAAAGCCTTTTGTTTTGCAATCTTTTTTATGCAGTCTATATTCTTGCAAACGTATGCGCCTCAGCCGTTCTTTTTGCCGGTCGCATCAAGCGAAATATCTCCTTCGGGGCTTTTGACGACCCTTATAAGTTCCTGCTTCGGCTTCATCTCGCGGCAACCGATACACATTCGCATAGGTGTTTTTCTGACTCCCAAGAGAAATCCTCCCTTAAAGTATTATTCGCCGAAAAATCCGCTTTCGGGGTGGATATCGATCTTCCAACCGGTAAGCTTTGCGGCAAGGCGAACGTTCTGTCCCTTATTGCCGATGGCGAGGGACAACTGCGATTCGGGCACCCTTGCCTTGCAGACCTTCGGGTCTTCACTTTCTATTTCGACGCTGACGACCTTGGCAGGGGAGAGCGCCTCACTAACGAAGGCAACAGGATCGTCGCTGTATTTAACTATATCGATTTTTTCGCCGGCTAATTCCTCGACGATCTTATTGACGCGGATGCCCTTTTGTCCGATGCAGGCGCCGATGGCGTCAACGTCCGGATTTTCCGACCAGACCGCCATCTTCGTCCTTGAGCCTGCCTGACGGGATATGGATTTTATCTCGATGGTTCCGTCGAATATCTCGGGTACTTCCATTTCAAAAAGGCGTTTTACAAGTCCCGGATGGGTCCTTGAAAGCATAATGCGGGGACCTTTTTCGGTCTCCTTGACGTCAACGACGTAAACTTTGATTATGTCGCCTTCGTGCAATACTTCGTCGGGCACCTGCTCAAGTTTCGGTAAAACGGCTTCGCTGTGACCGATCGTCAGGATCGCGTTGCCGGTTTTCGGATCGATCCTTTCGACCTTTGCCGAAACGATCTCACGGGTCTTGCTCTGGAATTCCTGAAGGACCTGATCCCTCTCGGCGTCCCTGACACCCTGACGGAAGTTGTTTTTTGAATTCTGGGCGACGATCCTTCCGAATTTTTTAGGATCGAGCCTTATGTCGATAAATCCGTTGGCGACCGCCTTCGGGTCGATAGCCGTTGCGTCTTCCTTTGAGATCTGGGTGAAGGGATTTTCAACAACGTCGACTATCTCTTTCCTTGCGACGACGGTGAAGATCTCCTTTTCCCAATCGACGACGCAGGTCACTATATCGTTCCCGCCGTAATCCTTTCTTGCGGCAACGGTAATAGCGTCGGAAATCTTATCAAGGATGTATTCTTTCGGAATACCCTTTTCGCTCTCCATCTGGCGCAGAGCGTCGAAAAACTCCTTCATTTCCTTTTTCTCTTTTGCTGTAAATCTTGTTTTAGCCATTTTTTCCTATTCCTCCGATATACTAAAAGTCATCATTAAGTAACACTTTTGAAATTTGCGATTGATCAAATCCAATCTGCTCGCCGCTGTCGGTTTTCAGAACGGGACCGCCGTCATATCCGATAAGTTTTCCCGTTATCTGTTTTTTGCCGTCAAACGCCTTGTAGAGTTTGACCGTCACGTCGCTCCCGATAAAAGCCTTAAAATGCTTTTCTTTTTTGAGTTCCCGGTTAAGTCCCGGGGAAGAAACTTCGAGATAATATGAAACGTCGATAGGGTCAGCCTCGTCGATAATGGGGTCGATCGCGTGCGAAACGTTCGTGCAATCGTCGATGGTGACGCCGTCGGGACTGTCAATGAAGACCCTCAGATAATGAGAGGCGCCCTCTTTAACGAAAACAACGTCCCAAAGGTCTACGCCCTGAGATTCGACAGCCCTAACGATCATATCATAGATCTTGTCAGCCGTATTTGCCAAAATAACACCCTCGCTTTCGAGAACAGTGATCACGATCTTAACAACAAAAGTGAGTGGGGAAGCCCACTCACCTTTCTTCTAAAATCCTACGGTAATATTATAGCACATAATTCGGATAAATCAAGGGTTTTTTCAAAATTTTTTTAAAAAGTATATATTTATATATAGCGTCCGGCTAACACCCGGCGGTCAACACCGGAAAAAACCGTTTTAATCCTCTCCGATCTCGGTCTCGGTCTCAGAGGGTCCGGTATATGAGTTTACGTAGATCGTAATCGACTCGTCGGGACTGAGCTTTTTGCCCGCATCGGGTTTTTGTGAGATGACCTTGGAAGCGGGTTTGGTCGGATCGTAACTTTCGCGGCTTACTTTTATGTTGTTATACTGGAAACCGGACTTGCAAAGCATAAGCAAGGCCTCTTCTTCGGAACATCCGTAAAGATCGGGAACCGAAAGCTTTTCGGGACCTAAACTTACAACGACCCTTATCTCGGTATCCTTCGGCATTCCTTTGCCCGCCTGGATCGACTGTGAACAAATGCATCCCTTCGAATAGGTGCTGGAATATACCCTGTCCGAGATGGTTATCTTAAAGTTTTCATACTTGTTGTCTTCGGTGTTCTTGTTCTTGTCTTCGATGACTTCGGCAAATTTTTTGCCGGTAAGTTCGGGTACGGAATAGAGCTTTTCACTCGGGTCTATAACAGGGGTATCATCCTCTTCACTTTCGTTCTGCGAGGTAGAGGTCTTGGTTGAAGAAGACGAGTTCCCCGTATCGCTTTTCTGCTCTCCCAATACGGCGGATCTTAATTTCGGGAACATGATCATCGCGCCGATAATGAGAATTATGAAAAGTCCTGCGGTAACGCCGGCGGCGATCCCCGCGTATTTAAGGGATGACGACTTGTTTTTTCGCGGCTTTTCCGCGGGAGCGGTGTTGCTCGAAATGTCCCGTCCGGGATCGGCGGCTGTCTGCGCATTTTTGCGCGCCTCCGCCTTTTGGATGTTATCATAGGTATCGCCGTAAACAAGTTCGTCACGGAATTTTACGATACTTTGAGTACGGTCGCCGATCTTGACCTGCAAACCGTTTGCGAGCGCCGTCAGGACCTGGCGCGGCAGATCTCCGGCAATGGCGGAGGAAATCGACATTTTGTCGTTGTTCATCCTCTCGTTCGCGGGTGGAGGAAGCGTTCCGAGAAGGACCCTGAAGAGGGTGGACGCAATGCCGTAAACGTCGGTGAAAGAGCCGATATTTCCCTTTTCGGCGGAATATTGCTCAATGGCGGCGCAACCGGGGTAGATGGCGGTTGCAAAATTTTCGGAAGCAAATCTTGTCTTTATTATGTTCGTGTTGGTGAGCCTGAGTTTTCCGTCTCTGCCGACCGAGATGCTTTCGGGAGAGATACCGCCGTGAATTATGCCGTTTTCATTGAGGGTAACGATGGTTTCGATAAGCGGGAAGAAGAGCGGTCTTGCCTGACCCCACTTGAGAATGTTCCCGTTTCTTTCAAGGAAACTCGAAAGTGTGATCCCGGTATTGTGATTCATTACCGAATACGCCGTTCCGTTATCTTCGAAAATGCTTAAAATCGGAAAAATCGCAACGTTTTCAAGACGCGAAAGCTTGCGGTTTAAGTCTATGAATTCAAGCAAGCCCTCGTTATAATAAAAGCTATCAACGTTGGATTTCGCGGCGACTGTCTTGTCGGGGTATCTGACCGACATACCGAGCGGAAAATACTCCTTGATGTCTACCGGGGTGTTGGTCTCGGTGTCAAAAGCAAGGTATGTAAAACCCTCGCTCGACTGCTCAAGGACCTTGCCGATAACGTATCTGCTGTTGAGCAAAAACCTGACGTTCAGTGCTTCGACGGGGTTCTTGGAGGTGTAGTCATATCCGCAGACGTTACAGTATCTGTCGCCTGTTGCTTCGCCCATACAACCGGGGCAAAACCTATTCACATCAATCATAATTTCCTCCTGTTTGAGCAAATATGCTACCTTATTTTACCATATTTTATGCGAATTTTC
>JAGAAE010000008.1 GCA_017615405.1 Clostridia bacterium
ATATGCAGGATAGGCGGCGATGAATTCACGGTCATCCTCCGGGGCGTTACCTCCGAAAACGAAGAACATATCAGGGAAAAAATGGAACATATTATGAAGCTGTTAAGCGAAAAGAAGGACAATCTGCCCACCGTTACCGTAAGTATCGGCGTTGCCTTCGGGACAACGGATCTTTCCTTTAAAGATCTTTATAAAAACGCCGACAAGGCGCTTTATAAGATCAAATCAACGACAAGAAACGGCGTTGAATTCTATACGGAATGATCCTGCCTGAACAGTTTTTTAACACAAAATTATCCCCGCCGCATATTTCGCGGCGGGGATCTTCTTTATTTCGTATCTTATCCGAGTACCCTGTAACATCTGAAAGTTTACATCCGATTGCGAGTATGATTAGTGCAAAACAAGGATGAAAACGCAGACAGGCTGACGCCTTTCAAGTTTGAAGACACGGTTTTGCGCAATCAGACGATGTCAATGCTTGTTAAGTTTTGTTGTTAGAGGGCAGTAGTGACTTTACCGCCGACCCTTCCTTTTCGGCGATCTCGGACACCTTGCCGTGGCAGGTGAAAAGGATGACCTGAGATCTTTCGGAATAATCTTTTAAAAACCTGACGGCCACAGCGGTGCGCCTATCGTCATAATTTGAAAGTGCATCGTCGAGAAAAACGGGATGGCTTTCCTTATCGCCCATCATTTCGCACATTGCAAGGCGAAGCGCCAGAAATGCCTGATCTTCGGTGCCGGTGCTTAAATATCCGGTCTCAAACATACCGAAACTGTCCGCCCTTTCAACCTCCATCCGAAGGGATCGGTCGACGCTTACGGTCTTATATTTTCCGTCGGTCAGTCTCTTAAAGTTTTCAAGCGTCCTCTCGTTAAGCTCAGATCCATAGCCCTTGCGGATATTTGAAAAACTCTCGGACAAAACTTGGAGACATATCTCACAGCCGTCGACAAAATCCTCAAAAGCCGCTATTTTTTCGTCAAGTTCCTTTATCTCGCGCTCGATTATTTCGGGCTGCAAAGAATCTCTGAAAGAGGTTTTGAGTTCGGTATCATAGCCCGTTTTAAGGCGGTTTTCTTCGAGTATCCTGTTTGACAAACGCTCAAATTCTTCCTCCGCCCTTTCAAAATCAATATTTGAAAAGTCCTCCCTGCTATCGGCGGTTTTGAGTTTTTCGCGCGCCTCGTCATAGGATATCCCGCCAAGGTCCTTTGAAAGGTAGTTAAGACGAAGTTTCAAATTCTTCTGCTGCTCCGCCTTTTTCTCGGTCGTTTCTAAGTTTTCCTCGCTGTCGTCAATGCCGTCGAGAGCCTTTTCATATTCGGTGAAGAGTTCTTTTTCCTTTAAGGTCTCTTCCTCTATCTCCGCCCTTTTTGCGGCGATATCCGAAAGTCTCTTTTCCCTGACCGTTTTATCGGCGGTCAGAACGGCGACGAGAGAATTTATCTCGGCGGTCTTCGATACTATCTTCGAGGAAATCTCCGAGTCCTTCGTTTTGAGAGCGGCTATACCTTCCTTTATTTCGGCGATCTCGGTTTTGATCTTTATTGCCGCCGCCTTATCGACAGGCCTCAAAAGAAACGCCGAAATCGCGGCGATAACGCCGACGGCGGCTATGGCATAGTATGCCTTCACTAATACCAGTCCGCACAAAATTCCGCCCGCGATCATCGCGATCCCGATCGTCAAAAGCAACAGATTTAACGGCTTTTTCACCTTTTCCGCCTGCGTGGCGTTTTGATTCGCCGTATCGAGTTTTTTCTCGTTTTCGGCGATCTCATTTTCGATTTTCGCCTTTTCATTTTCAAAGGATACAACGTCTTCTTTCAGTTCGTCGTGCTTCTTTTGAGCCTCCTCGACGCTCAAAGATCCCGCCATTTTTTCCGCTTCTTCAAGCCCTTCAAGTTCTCCCTTTAGGCGATCAATAAGTTCGGTCTTCGGTAATAGTTTTGCCTTGCAAAATCTGATTTTCGATATGAAAGCCGCGTCGATGATACTTCCGCCCGGGGTCATAAGATCGGCGTTAAGCTCGTCGAGTTTTTCTTTACAATCAAGGTATTCCTTTAACTTTTCGGCGTTTTTAATATCCTCTTTTTTGGAAAGAAGACGCTTAATGGCGCGGGCTTTTTTGGATAATTCGCCTATCTTTTCCTCGGTCTCCCCGATCAGGCTATTTAGCTCGAATTTACGCTTTGCGTCGGTTTTTGCCTTTTCGTAAAGTTCCTCGAGTTCGCTTCTTTGTTTGCGTAGGACGGCGAGCGTCCCCGCCCTTTCGGTCCTTGAAAGGACCTTTTCTTTTGCCGTCGTAATGCGCTTTTCTATCTTCTGGAAGGATGTGTCCTCACTTCCGGTCAGTGCGACCGCCGAAAGTCGAGCGTTAAGATCGCCGTTTGCGACCTCGTCGACCTCGGAATTGCGTTCGCCCGAAATAAAGAAACTCTTCCGGAATGCCTCGCCGCCGATGCCGAAGATCCTACTGCCTATCTCATTCGTAACGGGCGTTTTTTCACCGGTAGTAAGGTCGGTAAGCGTAGTCTTATCGGTCGAGTCGGATTTATTAAAAATGCGTTCAAGACAATACTCTTTTCCGTTTTGCTCGAACCAGATCCGACCACCCATAGGGCTTCCGTCAAGCGGCGTATACTTTACCCGAAGGCTGTTTTCAAGGCTCTGGGTCTTTTTGCCCGTTCCGTAAAACATCGCCCTGATAAAGGACATAACGGTGGTTTTCCCCTGCTCGTTTTCGCCGAAAATAACGTTCAATCCGTCGCCGAGTTCAAGCGTCGTATCTTTAAGTCCGCCGAAAGCGCTGATATAAATTTTACTGATTTTCACTTAACTCGACCTCCCCCGAAAAGGCTTTGAGCCCGATTTTAAGAGCCGTCTGAAGGCGCTCGACGTTTTCCGGCTCTTTTTCCATCCTTTGGAGCATTTTGCCGACGAAAATGCCCTTGAGCGACGTTTCGTTTTTAAGCTCGTCAAGGTTGAATTTCAAGGCGGTTTTATCCCTGATTTTCGCAAAATAAGTCAGATTTTTAAACCTCTCGGTCAGTTCGGAAATATTTATCGACGTTTCCTGAGATACCTCTCCCGAAAGGATGATTTTATAAAGATTTTCACCGTAATTTTCGCCGTATTTTTCCTTAATTTCGGAAAGCGCCTTCTCAAATATCGCGGCGTTGTTTGAAAGCCCCGTCACGTCAACGTTAACGACGATATTCATACGCTTGCAGGTCGGGACAAATTCAAGATCACAGCGGTTTTTGTCGATCTCGCCGATATAAACGCCCTTTTCGTCAAGCTCGTCAAAGCCGAGCCCCTCGGGGCATCCGCAATATGCGATATAGGTATTCCCTATCTTCTTAGGCACCGTTCTTTTATGAACGTGACCGAGCGCGATATAGTCCATTCCGCTTGATATCACAAATTCGTTTGAAATGGGGTTTTGCTCGCCGCCGAACCCGTATTCGCCGTGGATACACATTATGTTAACGGTATTTACGTCGGCACAAACCGAGAATTTTTCCTCACCCTTTTCGAGGATCTCCGAGAAGGATCTGCCGTAAACCCTGACGTTTTCGTTTATTTCAACAACCGCGTCGTACGTGGGCAAAATCTTGAAATTATCGGGTGTCTTTGCCTTTAAAAAGGGCGACTCGAAGTTAAGCGGATCGTGGTTCCCGGCGCAGTAAACGAAGGTTATATCCCTCGCGCTTTCCGCCTTTTCCATAACCCTTTCAAAGAAGATATTTTCAATTTTATTCGAGTCGAAGAGATCGCCGCTTATAAGAACAAGTTCGACGCCCTTTTCGAGCGCGATATCAACGATCCTTTCAAAGGTGAGCAGCGTTTCCATCCTTCTGCCGCTCGCCTTTTCCTCCAAAAACGATTCGCTCGCCCCGATATGCAGATCCGAGCAATGAAGTATTTTTATCGGCAACATAAAGCGCACCTCCGATGGTGTGTTCTCGTTATAATGATATCATTAAAGGCGGCAATATTCAAGAAAATATTGATTTTATCGCGCGTTTATATTATACTGTTTATACTATATGGCTTATCATTGGTAAGGATAAAATGGTTTTGGAGGGCAAAATTTCCGTTCCTTTTTGCCTTAAAGCCTTGATATACGTCAGTATATCGGCGTTTCTCGGCTTCAAGGAATTAAAAATTTTGCTTCCTACAAAACTGCTTCGCACCTGAAAAAGAGAAAAATTCGTGGATTTTTCGGTGCGAAGAACACCGCAAGGCTGACGCCTGTGGTGGACAACAAACCGTAAAAAGACCGAATTTGACCTTTTCAGGCGTTTTGTCCTTAGCGATGATAAACCATCTTATAGTATAATATAAACGCGCGTTAAAATCAATATTTTCTTGAATATTGCCGCCTTTAATGATATCATTATAACGAGAACACACCATCGGAGGTGCGCTTTATGTTGCCGATAAAAA
>JAGAAE010000090.1 GCA_017615405.1 Clostridia bacterium
ACGATCAAGTTTATTCTTGTAAATAAACGCATAATCAAATGTAAAAACAAAATTGCTATTTGTGAAACCACTATTTCCGAACTAAATGAAGAACTGGAAGAAACAATGAAAGAATCTCAGCGTATTTATAAGGAAGAAACGGCAAAGGAGCAACCAGATATGTTGTGTATAGAAGAATTGGCTAAGCTTGGTTATCAGCCCGCGCAAAGATGGCTGAACAAAACAAATTGTCAGCATGGAAAACAAATTTTTGAAGAAGAAATAAAAAAAGAAACACCTGATCTTAATAATATTATAAAAGCTGCGGATTTAGGATGTCCCGAGGCGTGTATGTATTACGCTGAACCATTATTATTAGGATTCAAAAGTGATTACTCAAGTGATCCATTCGTTGATGATAATGATAGATTAACTACCAGCTCGCCGAAACTGCGACTATGTTTGAAATTGCAGCCTTATTTCAAGACGGCGGCAAAAGCGAAAATCCCTAATGCGAAGTTTTATTACCTGTATACAACGGAAAGAGCAGGTTGCACTCAATATATGGATTACTGTTTTTCTGACATGGATTTGACGACTTTAAAAAAGGAATTCGAGGCATTAATGAAAGCGACAAACCTCGATAATAAGTACAAAGGAATTTGTCAACAATGCTTAAAGCGCATCGAAAAAGCCAAAGGAGAGAGATATGTAAAGAAAAACAGAGCAGAGCTTGCAAAATGGAGTGGTTTTTACAGTGATTTGCCCAGTTATCAAAGAATGGTTAATTCCACAAATAAATCAACTTCAAAAACGGTAGAGGCAGTGGAGTACTATCCTGTTATTGATGTTTCAGGTATGTAAAAAGTTGCTTATTAAAATGTCTTATACCGATCACTTGCATTATGAACACTCCAGCCAGAAAAGACTCATCTTTTGTTTGCCAAAAGATGAGTCTTTTCAACTAAATCCACCCTATCGGGTGGGTGAAATATTGCTTCGCAATGTGAAATTCACTTCGTGAGTGAAATCCGCCTCGTCGGCGGGTGGGCGGATTTTTTTGTTTGCATACGTAAGGATTCGAACTGTTTTTATCTGCCTTTCAGAAAAAAACATTTGAAACCCCCAAACCTTGCTTGAGATTTGGGGTCATCGGATAGTCTGAGGCGGCGGGATTTCCCGCCGCCTGATATTATCCGTAAGGTTTAATTATTTCTTCCGCTATTTGCCGCCGTGAAACACAGCGGTCCATCGCCTGTTTTTCTATATAGCGGTGAGCATCTTGCTCTGACATTTTAAGCTCGCTTATAAGGAGCCATTTTGCGCGGTTGACTATTCTTATCTCAGCCATTTTTTCCTCTATCGACAAGACCTTTTTCTCGGTCTGGCGGAGGCGTTCCCTTGCGCTTTTAAGCCAGTCAAGAGCCATTTCCATAGTTGATACAGAAAGCGGTTTTGATATCAGGAAAACCCCGAAATCTGCGCAAGTATCAAGCGTTTCATCATAAATATCCGCCTTTACCATAAGAAGAACGACGGTGTTTTTTCTGCTGCTTGCATCGATCGAAAAGCGCATTCCGTCATCATCGGGAAGAGGAGAATTTACGATGATAAAATCAAAATCCCTGTCGGCTATAAGACGCTTTGCGGTGTTAACGTTATGCACGGTGTTTATACTGTCATATTCCGAAGAAGGAAGCAAATCAATAAGGTTTTTATTGGTTTTTTCGGATGCCGAAACGAGCAGTATACTGTAAGACCGCTCTCTAAGACCCATATTGCTTCCCTCCTACTACCCTGTAACATCTAAAAGTTTACATCCGATTGCAAGTATGATTAGTGCAAAACAAGGATGAAAGCGCAGACAGGCTGACGCCTGTCAAGTTTGAAGACACAGTTTTGCGCAATCAGACGATGTCAATGCTTGTCAAGTTTTAGTTGTTACAGGGTACTACGTTAAAGTTACTTAATGTCAATCTTTGCAGTAAATATCCAAAACTCTTTGCGGAATATGCGATTTAATAAAATCGCCCTCAACGGCAAGCTTTCTTGCGTTCTCAATATCCGAAGGCAGCTTTTTGATACCCGAAAGTGTGTCTTTATCTGCCGTGTAAAGATTTATATCTGTGCTGTCGGGCAGTTTTACGGAGTTTTCAAGTCCCGAAAGGCAGGCGTAAATAATAAGCGCGAAGGCAAGGTACGGATTAGCCGCCGGATCGGGCGAGCGAAGCTCCGCACGCTTGAATTCACCTACGGCGGCAGGTATGCGGATGAGTTGAGACCTGTTTTCGTGCGACCACGAAATATAATTGGGCGCCTTACTTTGACCGAGTCTTTTATACGACTGTTCAAGCGGATTCAAAAATACGGTCATTTCGGGTATTTTGTCGAGTATTCCCGCTATCGCATAGTTAAGCGCTTCTTTTTTATCGTCAACCAGCGAAAAATTGACGTGAAAACCGTTTCCGGGCATATCATCGACCGGTTTCGGAGAAAAATCTGCGAAAAGCCCGTTGCGGTTAGCCACGGTTTTTACAACCGTCTGGAAGGTCATAACGTTATCAGCAGCCGTCAAAGCGTCAGAATAGCGAAAATCGATCTCGTTCTGACCGGGACCCTCCTCGTGATGCGAACTCTCGGTTCTTATGCCCATCTGCTCGAGGGTAAGGCAAATTTCACGGCGGATGTTTTCTCCTCTGTCGGCAGGGGCGATATCCATATATCCCGCGTTGTCGTAAGGAGCGTTTGTTTTTTCGCCGTTTTCATCGAGTTTGAAAAGATAAAATTCCTGCTCGGCACCGAAGTTGAAGGCATAGCCCGCCTCTTTTGCCGAGGCGATCGCCTGCTTTAAGATGGTTCTTGAATCACATTCAAAAGGCGTTTTATCCGGATAGGTTATATTGCAGAACATACGCACGACCCTGCCGTGCTCCGGACGCCACGGAAGAGGGGTCAGCGTTTCGGGTTCGGGATGCAGAAAAAGATCGGAATGCGCCTCATCGCCGAATCCGGCGACCGCCGAAGCGTCAAAACCGATGCCGTATTTAAAGGCACGCGGCAGTTCTTCGGGCATTATCGAAATATTCTTTTGTTTTCCGAACACGTCACAAAAGGCAAGACGGATAAACTTGACGTCTTCCTCCATAACGTATTGCAAAACCTCGTCTTTTGAATAGTTCATGATATTCTCTCTCTTTCTCTAATTTGCAACGTAAAGCTGTTTATAGGGGTTGCCGCTGTCGGGGGTAACGACGGTAAAGGGTGAATCAAGCAGTTCGCCTTTGTTTACGCCGAAGAGTTTGCAGTATTCGTCGATATATTTTTCGATCTCGTCGAGGTCCTCGGGCAAGGCCTTACGGGCGGTGACCTGTTTCGGGAAAATTATCCCTTTGCAGTCGGAGCGCAGGAACATCTTTCCGCCGTGCATACCCGTGCAGGGAAAATTGCCTACTATGTTTCTTTTGCTCTCTCCGAGCCCTAAAACGATAATGATACCGCCCGCCTGATACTCGCCTAAAAAGCTTCCCGCTTTTCCGCCGATGACCATAACGGGGACCTTTTCTTTATATGCCTTCATATGGATGCCCGCACGGTAACCGGCGTCGCCGTTTATAATTATCCTTCCGCCGCGCATAGCATAACCAACGGCGTCTCCGACGTTGCCGTGGATGACTATCTCGCCGTCGTTCATGGTATCGCCTACCGCGTCCTGCGCGTTGCCGTGAACGGTTATCTTAGCGCCGTTTAAGTAGGCTCCGAGCGCATTTCCCGGAACGCCCTCGACAATAATATCGTTTTCAGCCATACCCGTTCCGATGAAACGCTGTCCTTTACAGTTTGTCAGGGTGGTATCACCTTTATTTTCGCGCAGTATATCGTTTATCTCTTTATATCCGAGTTTTTCGGCATCAACAACCATATTATACTACACCTCCGAAATTTTTTCTACGGGTTTTTTCAGAAAAAATAAAACTCGACGCGACCTTCTTTGTAAGTTCAAAATCTATTTCGTTTAGCGGGGTTTTGTTCCTTATCAGCGAGGTATAAATACCGGCTCTGTCGATATCGCCGATAAGGATAAATCCCGACAGCCTGCCGTCCTTAACAAAGAAGCGTTTCAGACTGTTTTCGCCCTTTTCTTCGGTCATTTCGCCGTCATAGGCGCCGGCGGTCATAATATGGAGTCCGAAAAAGCCGATAGAGTTCTCCGGGATCGCATTATCAAATATCGCCGAGCCTCCCGCCATATTTGTTCCGGCGGTATGCCCCTGCATATAGGCGTTAGGAAGTATCGCCAGCACGCGATTTGCACCTATCGAGGCGTCGAAACCCTCGGCACAGTCGCCTGCGGCATAGATACCCTTCAAATTCGTTTCCATTTTTTCATCAACTATAATACCGCGGTTAACGTTTCCGCCGATATCCCTTAAAAGTTCGGTATTAGCTCTTACGCCAACAGCCAGAACAAGGATATCAAAATCGACCTCGGCGCCGCTTTTCATAAACGCCTTGTTGTTATCGAAACGGACGGCGGTGTCGCCGAGCATAAAGTCTATTCCCTCTTTTTTAAGATGAGCCTCGACCGTCGCGGCACAGTCGTTATCAAGAATACTTGAAAGGACGCGGTCGGCAAGATCGCAAACGGTTATGCTTCCCACCCTGTCGCGTATTCCTTCGGCGCATTTAAGACCGATAAGCCCCGCGCCGACTATAAGGACCTTTGCATTTTTGTCGAGCGCCTTTTCAAGCGAAAGGGCGTCGTCGAGGGTCATAAACGAAAACTTGTTTTTGACCGTTTCAAGACCTTCAAAGGGCGGAACGAAGGGACGAGATCCGGTTGCGATACAGATACTGTCCGCCTTTATGACCGTTTTATCGTCGAGGGTCACGCTTATGGCTTTGTTATCGACCGCCTCGACCCTTTTGCCGTAGATCACGCGGCAGTTATTCACCTCATAATAATCATCGGGGCGATATTTCATCCGTTCAAGATCGGTCTTGTGTTCAAGGTAATAGGATATAAGCGGACGCCCGTAGATATGGTGTTTTTCCTCCGATATAACGGTGATTTTCCCGTCCTTATCGACCGAGCGGATACCCTCGATACATCCTATCGACGCAACGCCGTTTCCGACAATAACGTATTCCTTCATTCTTCCTCGCCCCTTTCTTCATAAACGATCGCCTTGTTCGGGCACCCGGAAACGCAGGCGGGCTGTCCGCAGGAATTTTCAAGACAAAGCTCACACTTCTGCATAATACCGTCCTCGGCGGGAGCAAGCGCGCCGTAGGGACAAACAAGGACGCAGGTCAGGCATCCTACGCATTTGTCGCGGTTTATCTTAACGACGCCGTCCTGCTTGTATATCGCCCCGGCGATACAACTTTTCATACAAACGGGATCGGTACAGTGGCGGCAGGATACCGCGAACGAGACCTTGTCGTTTCCCTCGATATGGATGCGCGGAAAAATCTTTTTATCTTTAAGCGCAAACGCCATATCCTTGAGCCCGGAGTTTGCAAAGGCGCAGTTATATTCGCAAAGATGACACCCGAGGCACCATTGCTCGTTTACGTAGACGCGTTTCATACCATCACTCCCCTGCGTGAGAGATACCGAGTATCTCAAGTTCTTTTTCGTTAAGTCCGACACCGCGAAGCATCAGGCGGTTGCCCCTTAGCGCTTCTATTGAGTTTATACCCATACCGCCCATGATCTCCATTATCTCGTGGCGCCAAGCGTTCATAAGATTAACAAGCCTTTCACAGCCGATATCGGGATTGAGCCGCTTGACAAGATCGGGGCGCTGGGTAGCTATTCCCCAGTTGCATTTGCCGCTCTGACAGGTCCTGCAAAGGTGACAGCCGAGGGCGAGCAACGCCGCGGTCGCGATATAGCAGGCATCAGCTCCGAGAGCGACCGCCTTGACGACGTCCGCCGCGCTTCTGACCGAGCCGCCGGCAACAAGCGAAACGTTGTTGCGGATACCCTCTTCGCGAAGGCGCGAATCGACCGAGGCAAGGGCAAGTTCTATCGGGATACCGACGTTATCCCTTATCCTTGTCGGTGCGGCGCCGGTGCCGCCGCGGAAACCGTCTATCGCGATTATATCTGCACCGCTTCTTGCAATTCCGCTTGCTATGGCGGCGATATTATGCACCGCCGCGACCTTGACGATGATCGGTTTTTTATAATCGGTCGCCTCTTTGAGCGAGAAGACGAGCTGGCGAAGATCCTCTATTGAGTAGATATCGTGGTGGGGCGCCGGAGAAATGGCGTCCGAGCCTTCGGGGATCATTCTTGTTTTGGAAACGTCACCTACGATCTTCGCACCGGGCAGGTGACCGCCTATACCGGGCTTTGCGCCCTGTCCCATCTTTATCTCGATCGCCGCGCCGGTTTCAAGATAGTCTTCGTTTACGCCGAAACGACCCGACGCCACCTGAACAACGGTGTTGTCACCGTAAACGTAGAAGTCCTCGTGAAGTCCGCCCTCGCCGGTATTGTAAAGTATGCCGAGTTGCTTTGCCGCGCGGGCAAGAGACGCGTGGGCGTTGTAGCTTATGGAGCCGTAGCTCATTGCCGAGAACATAACAGGCATCGAAAGCTCAAGCTGAGGCGGAAGCTTGCAGTCAAGTTTTCCGTCGTCTTTTCTTTCGATCCGTGCCGGCTTTTTTCCGAGGAACACCCTTGTTTCCATCGGTTCTCTCAGCGGATCGATGGGCGGATTTGTGACCTGGGATGCGTTTATCAGTATCTTATCCCAATAAACCGGGAAGGGCTGCGGGTTGCCCATCGAGGACAGCAGAACGCCGCCGCTCGACGCCTGTTTGTATATTTCTCTTATCGTGTCGCTCTGCCAGTTGGCGTTTTCACGAAGCCGGCAGTCGCTTTTCACGATTTTCAGCGCCCTTGTGGGACAAAGCGAGACGCACCTTTGACAGTTGACGCACTTTGTTTCGTCACTTATCATGGCGCCGTATTCTTCGCTGAAGCTGTGGACTTCGTTGGCGCATTGCCGCTCACAAACGCGGCAGGCGATACAACGGTCCTTATTTCTTATAACTTCAAATTCGGGATATAAAAAATCGACTCCCATCTTAATATGCCCCTTCCTTTACCTTAACTATTACCGGTTCTCCTCCGGTGGGTGAATAGACCCTGTCAAGATCGGGTTCCATCACCCTTATCGCCGCTTCCTCACTTCCGATAAGAACAAGATCGTCCTTTTCGCCGACGACCATCGAGCGAAGTTTCAAGCGGTCGTTGAGCGCCATAAGTCCGCCTTCAAATCCAAGGACTATCGAGAAAGGACCGGTCACGAGCAAACTCGGGAAAACGGTTCTTAAATATTTCAGTTTCTCTTTCTCGTATTCGTCGGTCTTTTTTGCTATCGTGCTCCAGAACGGCGCCGCTATAACGTTTGCCGCCTCCGAAAGGTTCAGCCCCTCGACCCTGATAAGATAATCGAGTATATAGGTTATGACCTCGGTATCGGTCTGAAGGTTGCATTTATACCCGAACATCTCGATAAACCTTCTGTTTGCGTCATAAGAGGATATTTCGCCGTTGTGGACGACCGAAAAATCAAGCAGCGTGAAGGGATGCGCGCCTCCCCACCATCCGGGGGTATTGGTCGGGTATCTTCCGTGCGCCGTCCAGGAATAGCCCTCGTATTCGTCGAGCTTATAGAAAACGCCGACGTCCTCGGGAAAGCCTACCGCCTTAAACGTTCCCATATTCTTACCGCTTGAAAAGATATAGCAGCCCTTCATTTCGGTGTTGACCTTTGTGACGGTACGGGCGACAAATTCCTTTTCGTCGAGTTGCAGATGGGCAAGAACCGATTTAAGCGGTGTTACGAAATACCGCCATATTATCGGCTCGTCGGTTATTTCGGGCATCTTTCTCGTCGGGATTATCTCGCCGTGAACGACCTCAAAATTCTCTTTAAGATATGCCTCGCATTCCTTTCTCGTCGTTCTGCTGTCAAAAAACATATGAAAAGCATAGAGATCCCTGTATTCGGGATAAATCCCGTAGCCCGCAAAACCGCCGCCCAAGCCGTTTGAGCGGTCGTGCATGGGCTTCATTGAGTCGATTATTTTTTCCGCCGTCATCCGCCTGCCGTCCTTTGAGATTATCGCCGCGATCGCGCAGCCG
>JAGAAE010000091.1 GCA_017615405.1 Clostridia bacterium
GCCCTGCCGCTGGTGGAGACGGAGAGGATCGAACTCTTGACCTCTTGAATGCCATTCAAGCGCTCTCCCAGCTGAGCTACGCCCCCAAGCACAGATATAATATCACATATGGTCAGAAAACGCAACATAAAAATTTAAAATTTTTAAAAATATATGTTTTCCCTTGAAAAAAGACCGCCGAAAGAGTATAATATTTTTCAGCAAAACCCGGAGGTATTTTTATGTTCAGAAAATCTATAATAGCGTTACTTTGCTTTTCATTTTTATTTTTATCCGCCTGTTCTGCAGGCAAACAGGATAAGTCTGCCGCGAAAAAGACCGAATCGGAGGCAGAGACCCCTGTTGAAGAGGATCCGAAGGAAACCGGCATTAATAATCTTACCGGTCTTTTGATGCCCGAAAGCAAGCAAAATTTAAGACCGGTCGCCGTTATGATAAACAATATGAATATCGCCCAGCCCGTGCAGTGCAGCGTAAACAAGGCTGATATAGTCTATGAGACCGAGGTCGAGGGCGGCATCACCCGTCTTATGGCGGTATTCAAGGATATAGCGGAGGTCGGTCAGATCGGTCCGATAAGATCGGCGAGATACCCTTACGTTGATCTGGCGCTCGGTCATAACGCGGTCTATTACCATTGCGGTCAGGACCCGACCTACTGCGCTCCCCACCTTAAAGACATCGAAGATATTTCGATCGATACCGGTGTCTACGGCGGAACGAGGATAAGCAACGGACTTTCAAAGGAACATACCCTTTATTCATACGGAAACAAGCTTTTTGACGGTCTTACTCAAAAAAAGTTTTCAACGACGCTTGAAAACAACGACCTTTGGACGAATTTCGCTCCCGAAGAAGAGACGATCACCCTTACCGACGGCGCCTGCAATAAGGTCACCGTTCCTTTCTCGGCGAGTTATAAAACGGTTTTTGCCTATGATCCCGCAACGGGCAACTACACCCGTTATTTCGGAAACGACGTCCGCAAGGACTATATTACGGGTGAAACGACCGAGGTTAAAAACGTCTTCGTTCTCCTGACATCGATAACCAACTACCCCGACGGAAAACACAGAAGGGTCGCACTCGAAAGCGGCGAAGGCTACTATATCGTCAACGGAACGTATTGCAAAATCAACTGGTCGAAAGGCTCGGCAAGCGCACCCTTTAAATTCACTGACGCCTACGGAAACCCGCTCAGGGTAAACGCGGGAAAGTCCTGGGTATGTATCGCAAGCAGTTACACTTCAAAACCGGTTATAGAGTAACCGAAGGGACTTTTTATGATAGAAAAATCTGTTAGGAAACTTGTTTGTTACGGACTTAATAAGGGGCTTTTTGACAAGCGCGACGAGATTTTCGTCACCAACAGGATATTAGAGGCGTTAAACCTCGATTCGTATGATTGTTCCGAGGATTTTATGGACGTTGATCTTGAATCGACGCTTGCCGATATCCTCGGGTTTGCGACCGAAAAGGGACTTATTGACGGCAGTATCACCGAGAAGGACCTGTTTGATACAAAACTTATGGGTCTTATGGTCCCCCCTCCGTCCTGCGTTACGGATAGATTTTACAGCCTCTATAAAGAGTCCCCCGAAAAGGCGACCGAGTATTACTACAATCTTAGCTGCGACAGTGATTACATTCGCCGCTACCGTATCAAAAAGGACTTAAAATGGCAGACCGGGACCGAATACGGTACGCTCGATATCACCATAAACCTTTCAAAGCCCGAAAAGGACCCGAAAGCGATCGCCGCCGCAAAATCGGCGCCGCAGTCGGGATATCCGAAATGCCTTCTTTGTAAAGAATGCGAGGGCTATGCGGGAAGGATCAATTTCCCCGCAAGGCAGAACCACCGCATTATTCCGGTCACGATCAACGACAGCGAATGGTTTTTCCAATACTCGCCCTACGTTTATTATAACGAGCATTGTATCGTTTTTAACGGCGAACATTCGCCGATGTCGATAAATCACAACACATTTATAAAACTGTTTGATTTTGTCAAGCGGTTCCCGCACTATTTCGTCGGATCGAATGCCGATCTTCCGATCGTCGGCGGCTCGATTTTGAGTCACGACCATTTCCAGGGCGGAAACTACACCTTCGCCATGGCAAAGGCAAAGATCGAGCATAAACTTAACTTCGCCGGTTTTGAGGACGTCGACGCGGGTATTCTTAAGTGGCCGATGTCGGTCATCCGCCTTTCCTCCAAAGATACCGACAGGATCGTGGCTCTTGCGTCGAAGATACTTGACAAATGGCGCGGATATTCGGATGAAAGCGTTTTTGTTTTTGCTAATACCGACGGCACGCCGCACAACACAATAACCCCGATAGCGAGAAAGGTCGGCGAAAAGTTTGAGCTTGATCTTGTTTTAAGGAACAATATCACGACAAGCGAGCATCCCCTCGGTCTTTTCCACCCGCACGCCGAGCTTCATCATATTAAGAAGGAAAACATCGGGCTGATCGAGGTCATGGGACTCGCCGTTTTGCCGGCAAGGCTTAAAACCGAAATGGCTGCCCTTAAAGAGGCGATACTCTCGGGGAAAGACATCAAGAACGACGAAGCTTTAAACAAGCATTACGATTGGACGCAGGAGATCCTGGCAAAACATCCTGTGATAAACGAGGATAATATCGACGGGATCTTAAAAGATGAGATCGGGATCGTTTTCAGCAAGGTCCTTGAGCACGCCGGTGTCTTCAAAAGGGACAAAGCGGGGCTTGACGCGTTTATGCGGTTTGCCGAAAGCGTGTAAATTAAAACTCAATAAACTTGATGCGGTCGATCCGAAGATCGACCGTTTTGTTTTACGCAATTTTCGGCTTATTCACGAATCGGAGCCTGCGCCAAGGAAATTTCGGACTCGCCTGATGTCGACCGTATATGATCTTAATTCCGATCTTGTCGGTGAATGTCGCAAATTACTCCTTTAAAATATAAATCGGCGCAAACAAGAGACCTTAAAAAAGGTTTTTAAAAAGGAGAATTAC
>JAGAAE010000092.1 GCA_017615405.1 Clostridia bacterium
CCGCCGTTACAAAAGAACGGCAGGTGCTTTCAAATATAGTTGCAACCCAAATCGAAGAACATCGCATTTACGGCGGAGTCGTTCCCGAGATCGCTTCAAGGCGTCACACCGAGGCGATTAGCCGGGTCTGTGACGAGGCGATAAAAAAAGCCGGTATCACTTACAGTGACCTTGATGCCATTGCCGTGACCTTCGCTCCCGGTCTTATCGGTGCGCTGCTGGTCGGCGTCAACTTTGCAAAGGGACTTGCATTTTCGCTCGGCATACCGCTTATCTCCGTTCATCATCTTCGCTCGCATATCGCCGCAAATTACATAGATAATGAAACGCTGAAGCCCGAATACCTCTGCCTTACGGTCTCGGGAGGAAATACCATTCTTACAAAGGTCAAGGATTATACGGTTTTTGAGACCATCGGCGGTACAAAGGACGATGCCGCAGGCGAATGCTTTGACAAGTCGGCGAGGACCTTGGGTCTTCCCTATCCCGGCGGAGTTATGCTCGACAGGATCGCGACCGTCGCCGACATCGAAAGGTATCCTCTGCCGATACCGAAGGTTTCAAGCGGCGAATTTGATTTCAGTTTTTCGGGACTTAAAACCGCCGTTATCAACACCATCCATAACGCAAAACAGAAGGGCGAAGATATCGACGTCGGCGTAATGGCGGCAACGATTAGACAAAGGGTCTGCGATATTCTGGTCGATAAGACCGTCAAGGCAGCTATGAAATTCGGATTTAAAACGGTAGCTGTTGCCGGCGGCGTCTCGGCAAATTCCGAACTGAGAAAAAGGCTCAGATCCGAATGCGACAAATTAAACGTCGATCTTTATTATCCGGCGCTTGAATACTGCGGCGATAATGCCGCGATGGTCGGCGTTCAAGGCTATTATGAATACAAAAGCGGCAACATAGCAGACAGTTTTTTAAACGCGACGGCGACTCTGCCTATTGATTACAGATGAGGTGACTACATGGAAAAACTTTTGATGATAGTTAATCCGAAATCAGGAAGAGCAAAAATTCGCGGAGAACTACTTGCGGTGACCGAAATACTGTCAAGGGATTATGACGTTTCGGTTTATATCACAAAATGCAGAGGCGACGCTACCGATAGAGTTAAACATATCAAAAAAGACGAGTTTTCCCTTCTGGTAATCTGCGGAGGCGACGGAACGCTTAACGAGGTGGTTCACGGTCTTATGGATTCAAAGCTCGACATCAAGGTAGGCTACATCCCCTCGGGGACCCTCAACGAATGGTCGGCAAGCCTCGGCATTTCAAAGAATATCAGAAAAGCAGCAGAGGATATCCTGACCGGGAAAGAGACAACTATCGACGTCGGGAAATTCGGCAACAGATACTTTTGTTACACCGCTTCATTCGGCGCGTTTACGAACGCATCCTATCTGACCAATCAGGACATAAAAAACGTTCTGGGTCAGGCGGCATACTTTTTCGAAGGTATAAAAGGTATCACCAACATCAAACCGTTAAAACTGAAATTTGAAGCAAACGGAAACGTTTACGACGACGAATATGTTTTCGGTGCGATTTCCAATTCTTTTTCGGTCGGCGGAATAGTCAAATTTCAAAAAGCGCTTGTAGAACTTGACGACGGTGCTTTTGAGGTTGTTCTTATAAAAAATCCCCGAAATCTTGCCCAACTGCAAAAAATTATCGACAGTATTCTCAAAAAGGATCTCAAAAGGGAGGAAATCGAATTCTTCCATACAAGTCAAATCACTATTCACGGCAGCAAAGACATACCGTGGACGCTTGACGGAGAATACTGTAAGGGCAAGAATAAGATCGTAGTCGAAAACCTGCATTCGGTTTTGCGTATTATCGTCCCGAATGATGATATATAACTTGAGCGATAAGGAGTTTTAATATGTTTACGAGAGATATAGGAGTTGACCTTGGGACCGCAAACACCCTCGTTTGCGTCAAAGGAAAAGGAATAATAATGAGAGAACCGTCGGTCGTTGCTTATGACGTCAGAAACGATGCCGTTCGCGCCGTCGGTACCGAAGCAAAGGAAATGATAGGAAGAACACCCGGTTCGATAATTGCCGTCAGACCCCTTAAAGACGGCGTTATTGCCGACTTCGACGTTACGACCGCAATGCTTAAAAGGTTTGTATCACGTGCCCTCAAAGGATCCTTCTTTTCAAGGGTCAGGATGGTAATCTGCATCCCTGTCGGGATCACGGAGGTCGAAAGCCGCGCAGTTTACGATGCCGCAAAACAGGCTGGTGCGACCGATATCGATCTCATTGAAGAACCGATGGCGGCGGCGGTCGGCGCCGGGCTCCCCGTTTCGGACGCCTCCGGATCAATGGTTGTTGATATCGGCGGCGGAACGAGCGAAATGGCCGTTATTTCACTCGGCGATATCGTTACGGCTCAATCGGTCAGGATCGGCGGAGATGATCTTGACGAAGCGATCATCGGCTACATAAGGAAAAAACACAATCTCTTGATCGGAGAGAGAACCGCCGAAATAATCAAAATACAGATCGGATCCGCAAAGCCGTATGAGGGTGAATCGGAAATTGAGATCAAGGGTCGTAATTTGGTCGACGGTCTTCCGAAAAACGTTACCATAACCTCAAAAGAGGTCCGAAGCGCCATGGCAGATCCGATCGAGCAGATCATAGACGCCATACGCATTACCCTTGAAAAAACGCCGCCTGAACTTTCGGCGGATATAATTGATAAAGGCATTACCCTGACAGGTGGCGGAGCGTTACTTCGCGGTTTTGCCGAACTTGTCGCAGAGGAGACGGGGATCCCCGTTTCAGTAGCGCTTAATCCTCTCGACTGCGTCGTTCTGGGAACGGCAAAACGCCTTGAAAACAACAACGGATTTGAAAACTATGTTTTCCGCAGAGGAAAACGTTTCAGATAAAACGGAGGAATTGAGATGCGTTTTTTCTTTCGCACTCGACAATTTAAAATAATTCTGGCTATCTTTTTGACCGTGACGGTCGTATCATTGACCTTCGGTATCGTTGCACACAGAATGTCTCCTTTTTCAGACGCTGCCGGCGTTATCGCTTCGCCTTTTAAAAACGCTTACCGCGCCGTCTCCAACAACATAAAAGACTTTTTTACGGCATACAGCGACGGAAACGAACTGATGATCAAAAACGCCCAACAGGAAAAAGAGATAAACGAATTAAGAAAAAAAGTTGCCGATTATGAGAATACCAAGAATCAAAACGAGTTTTACAGCAAATACCTCGGTATCAAAGAAAGCAACAACGACTTTGAATTTACGCCGGCAACGCTTATTTCGAGGGACAAATCGGATGAATACAAGAGCTTTGTCATAAATAAGGGCTCTATTTCAGGAATATCGCTCCATGACCCGGTCATTACCGACGCGGGACTTGTCGGATACGTCACCGAAGTCGGCACCACGACTTCAAAGGTCACCACCATTCTCTCCCCTAACGTTTCTCTCGGCGCGCTCGACAGCAGGACAAGTGATTCGGGCGTTATTACCGGGGATTTTGAGCTTGCTAAAAAAGGTCTTTGCAAAATGATAAATCTTTCGAGAACGTCAGGCGTCGCCATGGGCGATTATATTTCGACCTCCGGCGAAGGCATTTTCCCGGACGGTCTTATGATAGGTACGATAAGCAATATCGGGACCGACCCCGTCAACTCCTCTATCTACGCCGATATCAAGCCGCTTGTTGATTTTTCTTCGATCAGGAACGTTATGATAATAACCTCCTTTGAAGGTCAGGGCGGCGTGATAAAAGAGGGGGATTGATTTTGTGGCAAAAGTAATTAACCGCCGCTTGATACTGAACGTTATTATCGCCGCGTTCACCCTGTTTTTACAATTCGACAGCTCTATCCTTGACGGGGATTTTGCTTTTTTCCCTTTATTCCCTCTGGGATTTACGGTCGTCATTTCGATGTTCACGTCGGAATTGGGCGCCTTCGTTTGCGGCATGATAATGGGGATATTCGTTGACAGTTCTTCGAGCGTTCATTTTTCGTTCAACACCATATTTTATGCTCTTATCGCCGTCACCGTTTCCCTGCTCGTACGGTATCTTTTCAACAACAACGTCCGCTCGTGCGTCGTTATTTCGTTTTTTGCGGCGATATTCTTACTGACCGTAAGATATCTGGTTTCATTTCCCCTTCCGGGGTTTAACAATGTGTTCAAACACTTTTTGAAAGATATCGTCCCGAGTTCCATACTTACGGTGATTTTTTCGGTGGTTTTGTTCTATATCGAAAAGAAAATCTTTAAAACTTTGAGGTGACAAAAAGGTGCCATTCAACAGGAAAAGGCAGGTACCTCTCGCAGTCCTATCCATACTGCTCATACTGCTAATTATCGCCTATACGGCAAGGCTTTATTACATACAGGTCAAGAAATCCGACGAATACTCCTCGATCGCCGGAAGTACCTCTGTGCTTACGACCGTTCTGAAAGCGCCCCGCGGTGAGATAATCGACTGCAACGGCAGAAAGATCGCCGTCAACCGTGACGGCTATAACGTCGTATTCAACAAAGCCTACGTCAAGGATGACCTCAATGACATAATTCTTGCCCTGATAAAACTTTTAAAATCGAAAAACGCGCCCTATATCGACAAGCTTCCGATAAGCGAGACCTCTCCGTATTCCTTCAAGGAAAACGAGAACACCGACAAGCTTATAAAGACCTTCGGTCTCGCCCATTACGCGACCGCCGATAACTGCGTCGAGCAGATGGTAAAACAATACGATCTTGCCAAATATTCCGAACAAGACCGCAGAAGTATCATGGGTGTCAGATATACGATGCAGATATCCGACTTTTCGATTTCCTATCCGTATACCTTTGCCGAAGATATCCCCACCGAATTGATGCGTAAAATATCGGAATCGGGATTTATGCTTTCGGGCGTTTCGGTCGAGATAGCCCCTTTCAGGGAGTACCCCGACACATCCCTTGCCGTTAACCTTATCGGGACGGTGGGACCGATTTATGAGGACGACTGGGAAAGCGGAGAAAAATACAAATCGCGCGGATACTCTTACAACGACAAGGTCGGAAAAAGCGGCATTGAATACTATGCCGAAGAGTATTTAAGAGGTACCGACGGTGAGATCACCTATTACCTTGACGCAAACGGGAACATTCTCCAAAGCATCGTTACAAAAACCCCCGTTTCGGGAAAGACGATAATGCTCTCGCTCGACAAACGTATCCAGAAAACGGCTCAGGACGCACTACGGGAGACGGTTTTGTCCCTGCCGACGGCGACGGGCGGCGCGGCGGTAATGGTCGAGGTAAATACGGGCAAGGTCATATGCGGCGCCAACTACCCGACCTATGATAGCGCAAAACTCGCGGAAGACTACGATAAACTGACCTCGCCTTCGGCCAATTCTCCCCTTACCAACCGTGCCTTCAAGGGTGTTTACCCGATCGGATCGACCATTAAGCCAATCGTTGCCACTGCGGCGATCGAAAACAGCAAATATCAGATCGGAGAATACATAACCTGCGTTCACACCTATCGTTATTTCGACGACTACCAGCCCTCGTGTATGCATACCCACGGAAGCATACCGCTCAAAACCGCACTTTCAAAAAGCTGCAACTATTTCTTCTTCGAGCTCGGAAGACGTGTCGGCGCCGTTAAACTTACCGACTATTTCAAACAATTCGGTCTGGGTGTCAAAACGGGCGTTGAGGTCGACGACAGTGCCGGAATACTCGTCGAACCGAAAAGCAACGGATTCGGAGGCGATACACTTCAGATATCCATCGGTCAGCTGAACGCCTTCACTCCCCTTCAGCTTGCAAACTACGTTGCCACCTTTGCAAACGGCGGCACACATTACCGCGCATCGCTTATCAAACAGATAACCTCTTATGATATTTCCGAAGTTTACAGTAAATCCGAGCCGGAAATTTTAAACAAGGTCGATATTAAACCGGATACTCTTAAAGCAATAAAGGAAGGTATGCTTTCGGTTACGGTCGACGGAACGGGACGAGCCGCTCTCGGCGACTATCCCATAAAGATCGGCGGTAAAACAGGTACCGCGCAGACAAACGACGGCAACGATCACAGTACCTTTATCGTTTTTGCGCCATATGACAATCCGGAGATCGCCATCTCGGTCGTTCTTGAGCACGGAAACTCGGGCTATTCTTCGGGTACGCTCGTCAGAAGACTTCTGGATGCTTATTTCACCTCGGTTTACAATGAAAAATCGGAAGTCCTGCCATACAGGATAATATCTTAAAAAATATCGGTTTAAAAATTGACATTCAACATGAGTTGTTATAAACTTATATTTTAGTTTAGGAGATAAAAATATGTCGCTATGTCTTGCTGTCGTTTCGGGGAAAGGCGGAACCGGAAAATCGACCGTTTCGTGTGGTCTCGCAACCTCCTTTTCAAGAAAAGGCAATTCGGTTTTGATCGTTGACCTCGATAAGGGGCTGCGGTGTATCGACAGTTATTTCGGTATC
>JAGAAE010000093.1 GCA_017615405.1 Clostridia bacterium
ACCCATTTTGCTTACGGATTTGTTGATGAAGAAGGGAATTTAAGCGAGGAATTCAAAGCGGCTATTGATTATCTCGCGTCAAAAAACGGCTGGTTTGCTCCGGCAAGCGAAATACTCGACTACGTTCTTGAAGATAACGATTATAAACCGTCAAAATTCTATGAACTGAAAATGGATATCAAATGGTTTTTTGAAAGGCTTAAAAAATGAGAAAATTCAAACTTTTTTTAATGAAGGCGTTTCGTAGGGCGGCAATAAAACTCGAAAGGCAAACCGACCCCGTCAAATATGATAATATCGGGCGTCATTGTTACGGTCCTCTTGCAAAACCGAGTCAGTATGATATGAATTTTATCGAGAGTATCGGTTCTTTTTGCAGTTTTGCGAGCGGTGTCACGGTCGCTCAGCCCCATTATATGGGGGTAACGACCCATCAGTTCTTGTTTTCAAGTTGGCGCTATCCGGAGTTTGATAAGTTGATGCCTCATGATAAGCAAAAAAAGATTTTTGATGAGAATATAGCCTCTAAAAAGACCAAAATCGGCAACGACGTCTGGATAGGACAGAACGCCGTAATTATGGCAGGTGTCAATATCGGTGACGGTGCCGTTATCGGCTCGGGCGCAGTGGTCACAAAAGACGTCCCCGATTATGCGATCGCAGTCGGCGTTCCCGCTAAGGTCATTAAATATCGGTTCAGCGAAGAACAGATCAAAGCGCTTAAAAAGATCAAATGGTGGGAATGGTCAGACGAGCAGATAGCCGAAAGATTTGACGATTTTTTACATATCGAAGAGTTTGTAAGTAAATATTCGGGTGATTGATTTGGACAAAAGTTTCGATAGTTCAAGAAATATTAAGCGCGGCGTTATTCTGTCCTATTTATCTATGGGACTCAGTATCGTCATATCGATCCTTTATACGCCTTTTGTTATCAGGCGTCTTGGAGAACAGCAATACGGCATATACCAGGTCGGGGCGGCTGTTATCGGATATTTGAGTATTCTGAATTTCGGTCTCGGAAGTACGATCGTCAGGTATGCCGCAAAATACCGTACCGAGAAAAAAGAACGCGAAGCCTCATCATTATATGGGCTTTTTATAACGATTTTTTCGGTTTTGGCGGTAATTGTTATCATTTCGGGATTTGTCATAACCTGTTTCAAGGAAAGCATATTCAAGGTTTCAACCGGCGCAACCGGATACAGACAGCTCGGTATCATTATAATGCTTATGTCATTGAATTTGGCAATAAGCTTCCCTGCGAGCGTCTATTCATCCATCATAACTACCTATGAACGATTTACATTTCTTAAAAGCGTAACCATACTAACGAGTATCCTAACTCCTGCCGTAGTCATACCGGTCCTTTTGCTCGGGTACAAGGCGGTCGGGCTTACGGTAGCAGTTCAGGCGATACATATCCTCGCTTCATTTTCTTACGTGGCATACGTTCATTTCAAACTGAAGGTAAAGATCAGCTTTGATCTGTCCGTCCTCGGAAAAGACGTATTAAAATCAATTTTCGGGTTTACGCTGTTCATTTTTATCGGCGTGCTGATAGATCAGCTTTATTGGAGCACCGACAAGATCATCTTAGGAGTAGTCATAGATGAGGTGGCGGTCGGCGTATATGCCGTCGGAGCGCAGATCCATTCGTATTATCAGCAGTTTTCCGGCTCGATAAGCGAGGTCCTTTTCCCGAGAATAACCAAAATGGTCACCCTTGATGCATCCAAAAAAGATCTGACCGAACTGTTTATAAAGGTCGGCAGGATGCAAAACTATATTCTTTCCGCCATTCTTATCGGCTTTTTCGTACTTGGAAAAGAGTTTATAAGTTTCTGGGCGGGAAGAGGGTATGAAGATGCTTATATTATCGCATTGCTCGTTTTAACGCCGGCGACGGTCCCTCTGATCCAAAGCACCGGATTTTTGATAATCAAAGCGATGAATAAGCATAGATTTCGTGCAATTGTTTACCTGATAATTGCCGTTTTAAACGCACTCACAAGCATCCCCGCGGCTATGGCGCTCGGCGGTATAGGTTGTGCGATCTGTACCTGCGTTTGTGCCGTAATAGGTCATGGGATAATAATGAATTGGTATTATTATAAAAAAATCGGTCTTGATATACCTTTGTTTTGGCGCAAAAACGTTCCAATATTGCTCGTGACAGCCGTTATCGGGGCGTTATTCTTCGCTGTAAACGTTATTATCGGTCCCGGAAGTTTTATTATGCTATGTGTAAAAATAGCGGTTTTTGCAGCCGTCGTATTTGTGGCTCAATACCTTGTAAATATGAATGAATTTGAAAAAGGACTTATCAAGAGAGTGTTTTACAAAGTGATAGGCGCAAAACCTGAAAGGAAGGATAAAAATGTCACTATTCAAAAATAAAACCCTACTTATAACCGGCGGTACCGGGTCGTTTGGGAACGCGGTGTTAAACCGATTTTTAGACACCGATATCGGTGAAATTCGCATCTTCTCGCGCGATGAGAAAAAGCAGGACGATATGCGCCATGAATTTCAGGTTAAAATGCCGGATGTTGCCGATAAGATAAAGTTTTATATCGGAGACGTTCGCTCGCTTGAATCCTGCAAAGGCGCCATGCACGGTGTTGATTATATCTTCCACGCCGCCGCGCTCAAACAGGTGCCATCCTGTGAGTTTTTCCCGATGGAGGCAGTTAAAACAAACGTAATAGGCACCGATAACGTTCTTACCGCCGCGATCGAGGCGGGCGTCCAAGCGGTCATCTGCCTTTCGACAGATAAGGCGGCATATCCGATAAATGCGATGGGAATAACAAAGTCGCTTGAGGAGAAGGTCGCAATAGCAAAATCGAGAAACAGCG
>JAGAAE010000094.1 GCA_017615405.1 Clostridia bacterium
GTCAAGGTCCTTATGACGGCAATATTTACCCCCGCTCAGGCTCTTATCGCCGCAAAGGCGGGAGCCGACTACGTAGCCCCCTATGTAAATCGTCTTGATAATATTATCGGCGACGGCACCGAGGTCGTAGCCGAGATAGCAGAGCAGTTTGCCGTTTATGAACTTCCCTGCAAGGTGCTTGCGGCAAGCTTTAAAAACGCCGAACAGGTGCATCGCTGCGCTTTGGCAGGTTGCCACTGCGCTACCGTTAATTACGATATACTTAAAGCCGTTATCTCCCATCCCATGACCGACGCCGCCATCGCGGGCTTTGAAAAGGACTGGAAGGGCGTTTACGGCGATAAGACAATACTCGATTTTTGAGATTAAAGGAAGCTGAATCGAATCATGAAATATTTATCATTGGTTTTTGATGACGGACCTCGCGATCTGATGTGTGAGATGACGGATAAAATAAGGGGCTTTGGATGGAGTGCCGCTTTTGCGATCATCGGCAATAGAATAAACGATGAAACACTCCCGATGCTTAAATACGTTATTGACAACGGTTTTCAGATAGTTTCGCACGGGCAGGATCATTCAGATCTCAGATTAGTTTCCTCAAAAGATGAGATCATAAATGAATTGACTCTTCCGATAAAGACCGTCAAACAAAAATTAAACTATGAAATAACTATGGCGCGCCTGCCGTTTTTATCTGCAAGCGGTGATGTCTTGGAGATTGCAAAGGATCTTAAACTCCCTCTCCTCGGGCAGGGGATAGACGGCGGAGACGATTGGGATTCTTCCGTTAACTCGGACAGGATCATCGAAGCCGTCCTCGGTTCGGCGTGTGACGGTGCCATTGGTTGCCTGCACGTGCTTGGACACACAAGTGAGGCGCTTGACGTTATTCTGCCCGAGCTTAAAAAAAGAGATTTTCACCTTGTTACTCCCGAAGAACTGTTCGTTAAAAATGGTATAACGCCGCCTCTCGGCGTTCAGATCAATAACGCAAATGAGTATTTTAACCCGGCGGTCAGCAGCTCGTTGAAGCGACCCTTGAGGAATTAAACGCTTTATATAAAAAATAATAAACCGATAAATAAAATGACCCTCTGATCCATTGTAGGACCGGCGGGTCATTTTGCGCTGATTGTTTTTATTTTTCAATAAACTCAAGAATATCCTTGTTGACCTCGTCCATCGAGATATCGTTGAGTATCTCGTGACGGGCGTTTTTATATAGTTTCATAGTAACCGGAACGCCGGCGGCTTTGAGCATTTCACACACCTTTTTAACGCCCTCGCCGTAGTCGCCTACGGGGTCTTCGGTGCCCGAAACGAGCAAAACGGGTTTGTTTTTGTTAAGACTGTTTGCCCACTTCTTTTTGTTTGAAAGGCGGTTGAGCATCATAAGATCCTCCATTGCCGAGAGGGTGAATTTAAAGTTGCAGCAAACGTCATCGTTTGTTTTGTGGCGCTCCTCGGGAATTGAGGAGATCCATGATTTGGGGTCGTTTTCTCCGATAAAATGTTCGTTGTAAGAACCGAATCCGACCTTGTCAAGAATGGTTGAATAGTTTCTCTTTCCCTTGAACAATTTTAATAGCCTGATAAAGCAAAGCCCCGCACCCGATATCTTATTCGGACCGCCGGTCCCCATAACGATGAGTTTATCCTGCCTGTCATACTGCGCGGCGGTAAGTCTTGCGATAAAGGATCCCATACTGTGCCCCATAAGGAAATAGGGGAGGTCTTTTGAAAACTTTTCCCTGACCGCATCGCCGAATAGCGCTACGTCGTCGACGACCCTTTGGTAGCCCTTCTTTTCGGCAAAGAACCCGTATTCGCCGCTTTTTGCCGTCCTTCCGTGCCCTAAATGATCGTGACCGCAAACGATATAACCGTTGTTCGCCATAAAGGTCATAAATCTGTCGTAGCGACCGATATGCTCGGTCATTCCGTGAACTATCTGGAATATTCCCTTCGGCTCGCCTTCGGGGACGTATATTATTCCTGCAAGGTCGTGAATATTGTCGCTTGATCTGACATTGAATTCTTCTTTTTTGATTTTCATAATAATCACCATTTCTTTCCAAGACACAAAATGCGATGAAGAATCACGAAATGGTGATTATTATATCGCATCTGTTTCGGTTGCCTTTGATCACAAAGGCGAGAAGCAGGTGTCTTTATATTGTTAGCGTGATTCTTCACGCTAACACTCCTTTTAAATTCTCGCCGTTTTAACGGCTTTATGCCATCCGTCAAGAAGTTCTTTTCTTTCCTTATCACTCATTTGCGGCGTAAACACCGTTTCACCGCGTTTGATGGCAAGTATCTCTTCCCGGTTTTTATAAAACCCGACGGCAAGCCCGGCGAGATACGCGGCTCCCGCCGCCGTTGTCTCGGTCACAGACGGACGTGTTACCGGAACATCCGAAATATCGGCTTGAAACTGCATCAAAAGATCGTTTCTGCTCGCGCCGCCGTCGACCCGAAGCGAGGTCGTTTCTTTTTTGCTGTCCGATACCATTGCTTTAAGAAGGTCGTCGGTCTGGTAGGCTATGGATTCCAGCGCGGCTCTTACGATATGCGCCCTTCCGGTCCCCCTTGTGAGCCCGGTTATCGTGCCTCTCGCACGCATATCCCAGTAGGGTGCGCCAAGCCCGGCAAAGGCGGGAACAAGGTAGACGCCGCCGGTGTTATCAACGCTCTTTGCAACGGCTTCGCTTTCGGGAGACTCTTTTATGAACCCGAGTTCGTCACGAAGCCACTGGATGACCGCTCCGCCGACAAAAACGCTCCCTTCAAGCGCATATTCGGGCGGGCGTCCCTTCTCGGTAGCGGCGATGGTCGTAACAAGACCGCTTTTTGAAAAAACGGGTTTGTTTCCGGTGTGGGTCAGCAGGAAACATCCTGTTCCGTAGGTCGTTTTTGCGTTTCCTTCTTCGAAGCATCCCTGACCGAAAAGCGCCGCCTGCTGGTCGCCTGCGATACCGCTTATCGGTATTTCGGCACCCTTGACGTCAGCGGTATCGTAAATATCGCTGCTTTCAACGACGCCGGGGAGCATCTCCATCGGAATGTCAAGGAGATTAAGGATCTCTTCGTCCCATTTAAGGGTGTTTATGTTAAACATCATCGTCCGCGACGCGTTTGTACGGTCGGTTATATGGGAGCGACCATTCGTGAGTTTCCAGACGAGCCAGGTATCTATCGTTCCGAAAAGAAGCTCGCCGTTTTTCGCACGAACGCGGTCGGGATCAAACCAGTCGAGTATCCATTTAAGCTTTGTTGCGCTGAAATAGGCGTCTATGCGAAGCCCAGTCTTTTGCGCTATCATTTCAGAGTATCCGTCGGCAATAAGTCGGTCGCAGATATCCGCCGTTCTTCTGCATTGCCAGACTATGGCGTTCGTTATCGGTTTCCCGGTCGCTTTTTCCCAGACGACGGTCGTCTCGCGCTGGTTTGTTATGCCGATCGCGGCGATATCGGAAGGGGATATACCTGCATTTTCGATACATTCATTTAACGCGAGATACTGCTTATCCCATATTTCGTCGGGATCGTGCTCGACCCATCCCGGTTTCGGATATATCTGCGTAAATTCATACTGAGCCGAGGCGACCGTATTCGAGTTGCGGTCAAATAGTATCGCGCGGGCGCTCGTCGTTCCCTCATCGAGGGCGATTATGTATTTTTTCATAACAAAGATACCTTTTTGAAAAACGAATCATTGATTTTGAGCGGTTGTATTTTTACCGTCGGATATGGTCTTCATAACATCCTTTTCATTATACATGGCGAGAATGACCGCGCCTGCCAGACAAAAGCAAACGGCGACAATGGCGACGATCGACAGTCCGAACGACGAAGCGGTTATTTCGTTTGAAGTTTTGTCCTGAGTTGTGCCGATTATTGCAAGCGAGGTGAAA
>JAGAAE010000095.1 GCA_017615405.1 Clostridia bacterium
AGTCGCCACTTGACCCGACACTTCGCGTTAAGCACGGTCAGTCTATGTGGTTTTGGGGAAAGGTGCTGATCCTCCGTCAGATACCCTTCCCGGTCATTCCTTTCAAGGGCGTTAAGGCAAAGATCGTCCATTGCGGCACGTTTGTCGTAAGTTGCCTTCTTAAAATCATCTTCACTTCAAAGTGGCTTATAAACAAGAATATGAAAATAAGCCTTAAATATAACGACCTTGAAGATTATGTGTATATCTTCACCTCGAACCCGAAATACCGTGACTGGTATTTTAAAAAGGACATAAAGAACACCGTAGTAAAATACCCGTTTGAGGACACCGAGATGTATTTCCCCGATAACCTCGATGAATATCTTATAAACACCTACGGGGACTATATGAAACTTCCTCCCGAGGACAAGCGCAAGACCCACGCGCCGATAATTCTTGAATTTCCGAAGGAATAAAAGGTAGATATGTTATGAAAACACTTGTGATTATTCCTGCCTATAACGAGGGCGAGAATATCGAAAGGGTGGTAGACCGTCTTATCACCGACTATCCTCAGTACGACTATCTTGTCGTAAACGACGGCTCCGCCGATAACACCGCCGATATTTGTAAACAAAAGGGATATAATTTCGTATCTCACCCCGTCAATCTCGGTCTTGCCGGCGCTTTCAGAACGGGTATGCTTTATGCCTACCGTAACGATTATGACTGCGCCATCCAGTTCGACGGCGACGGTCAGCACGACCCCGTTTATATCGAGTCAATGATAAAAGAGGTCGAGGCGGGAAACGATATCGTTATCGGATCGAGGTTCGTGACCGAAAAGAAGCCGGTGACGATGCGTATGATAGGTAATAACCTTATCGAGTTCTGCATCCTTATAACGACCGGGAAAAAGATAAAGGACCCGACCTCGGGTATGAGGATGTTCAGCAGAAAAATGATAAAAAAACTTGCCTTTGCGGTCGATCTCGGACCCGAGCCGGACACCGTGGCGCTTCTTTACCGAAAGGGCGCCAAGGTCAAGGAGATCCAGGTCAGGATAAGCGAGCGCATCGCGGGCAAGAGCTATCTTACCGCGGCAAAATCTATCAACTATATGGCAAGAATGGTGATATCTATCCTGTTCCTGCAATGGTTCAGAAGGGGGAACTGATTATGTCAACTTTACAAATCGTGCTTTTGGCGGTATCGCTTATAACTGTAGCGATACTTCTGTTGAAGATCAAGAAATCTCAGTTTCTTATAGGCGATTCGATATTCTGGCTCCTTTTATCCCTCGTTCTGGCGATCGTAGCCATTTTCCCGAAGGTCCCGTCGTATTTTTCAAAGCTTTTGGGGTTTGAATCACCCTCCAATTTTATCTTCGTCGTCTTCATATTTCTGCTCCTTGTCAAGATCTTCTCGCTCAATCTTCAGCTTACAAAACTTGAGACGAAACTTCAGAAATTGGTCAGCAAAATTGCCCTTGATTCAAAGGATAAAAACGAATGACCCGAATGATAATAAAAAACTGCAAACTTCGGAGGCACCGAGGCTTGCAGTTTTTTTGTTGCTTTGATTATTTTGCTAAATTCGTGTCGAAAAGATCGCTTTTGATCTTGGTCGTGCTTATTTCGGGCGTTCGTGAGAGATATACGACCTCGACGCCCTCGTCGGCGAGATAATCGAATTTGCCCTTCCAGTCGTCGCCCATAACAAAGGTGTCGACGTGGTATTCGTGCATATCGGTCTTCTTCTGCTCCCAGTCCTCTTCGGAAATGACGAGATCGACGTATCTTATCGATTCGAGAAGATTCTTTCGCTGCTCATATGAAAAATAGGTTTTCTTTCCCTTTTTGTTTTCGTTGAATTCGTCGGTCGAGAGCGCGACGATAAGATAATCACCGAAAGATTTTGCCCGTCTTAAAAGGTTTATATGCCCGTAATGAAGCAGGTCAAACGTTCCGTATGTTATAACTCTTTTCATAGGTTACTCCTCTATTCTCCGGGTTGTGACGGCTCCTCGGGTGTAGGCGGTTCATCGGGTACCGGGGGAGGCTCTTCGCCCTGGGATTCCGGTGGAGTCGGCTCGGGGTTTATAAGATTATTAAGTTCGGCAAACATAAGGATCTTTGCAACGTGGCTTCTCTCGGCAAAGCGCTGAGGTCCTATGGTGGTGGCGTTAAAACCGCTTATAAGACCCTTATCGATCGCCCAGGCAACGGCGTCCTTTGCAAATTCGCTTGTCGTTCCGAAATCTTCAAAGCCTTCGGCGTCGTTGCCGTCAAGAGTCACGTCTATTCCGAGATAGTCCTTTTCGTAGTTGTAGAGGATGGTGACCATCTGCTCGCGCGTCAGTGCGTCTCCGACACCGAATTTGCCGTTTTCGTAGCCGTTTATTATCCCTTCGGATGCCGCCCAGTTGACTGCGGCGTTATAATAGCCGTCCTTTTTGACGTCGGGGAATTTGCTTTGATAGTTGTAAAGCGACGTATCGATATTCTTCATATTGGCGAGAATAACGACGAAATCCTGCCTGTGGATCCTGTCGTTCGGACCGAAGCAACCGTTTGAGTAGCCGTTAATATATCCCTTGTCCTTCATATACTCTATCGGTTCGCTGTACCATTGCTTCCCGAGGCAAACGTCGTTGAAGACCCACTTGTCGTCGTTTGTCCTGAAATAATTGATAATGCCCTTTGCATCCTTTTCGCCGAGGGCTTTAAGTTTTGCGTCGGTACTCAAAAAGGCATTAAAATCGGCAGTGTTATCAATAAAAGCGTGCTCGACGATGACGGCGGGGACCTGGCAGCTTCTCGATGAGTTTATAACGGTATAATAGTCCATGACCGAGCCGTCCGGATATCTTTCGGTTTCGGGTTTGGTGGTGGTCCTTGTGAATATCCCTCTTTTAGTGAGACCGAGTTCACCGAGGGAGGAGAGGATAGAGCTGCTTAAACCTTTTCCGACGGCGTTTGCGTTGGGACACCAGGAAACGCTTATCGGGTACCATACCTCGGCGCCCCTCGAAGATTTATTGACAGCATTGCAATGTATCGAGATGAGTGCGTTTGCGTGCATTTTTCCGGCGAAGTTGCCGCGCGCCGTCAGGGACATTTTGCCGTCCTTGATGCTTTTTTTGTCGACGTCGCTCAGGTCATTGGTCGTTCTCGTAAGATATACCTTTACGTTAGGATACTTTTCGAGCGCTTCTTTGCAGAACTTTGCGATTTTAAGATTTATTTCACGCTCGTTTCCGCCCTTTCCGTTCCCGGCGCCGGGATCGACACCGCCGTGACCGGGGTCAAGAACGATAACAAGCGGATATCTCGGATCGCTTTCGTCATATGCCGAAACAGCCCCCGAAAAAGAGGCGAAAATCATAGCAAGGCATAAAACGAATGCCGATATTAACAGTAGTTTTCTTTTCAATGTGATCAGTTGCTCCTTGGAATAAGATTTATGTATGGGCGATAATGAGTTTTCCCGTACCGATCATTTCGATGCGGAAGTCGGCGGGGACAAAAACCATATTGCCGGGTCGTATGCGGAAGGTGCCGCCGAAATGCGAAACGGTAAATTCGCCGAGCGTTGCGAAAATAAGCATAAAACTATCTTTTTCGCAAAGCCCCACCTTGCCGTCGAGGGATAAAAGATCCGCAGAAAACTCATCCGAAGATACTAAGTTCCCGACGATGCCGAACGGATAGATCATCGCTTCGCTTTCAAGAAGCTCATCTTCCTTGATGAGCGGAATAATATCCTCCGCGCCGTTCTTGAAAACGCCGGTCTCGGCGCCGTTTTTACCTAATACCGAACGACCGTAATACCTTACTGCTTTTGAGAGCGTCTTGCCCTTTTGATCACCGTTTTGAACGACCGTCTTCGGAAACCCTTCAAGCAATAGTTTAAGTTGTGAATAAGGATCCTTCGGAAGGTCCGACGGCTCCTCAAAATGAAAATCGGTAACTAACGGAAACATCATATCACCCCTTTATTACAATATATCACAAAACGGCTTATTTTTCAACAAAAAAGTCACCGTCGGGAGTACTCGTTTGATGAGCACGCCCAAGGGTGACACAAAAGTCGGTTTTGTTTTCAGATGATGCCCGTATCGGAATATATCTCGCTGTAAACGATATTGTAGCCGAATTTTGAATTATCGTTCTTGACGAAAAGGGTCGTGGCTTTAAGGTTTTCGCCCTTGCCGTCGAGCGAGGTAACGCAGATATCGGTCTTGGCGGTTATCGTTCCGTCCTCGTTTGCCGTAAGCTTAATGTTTTTGTGAGCATATTCGGTGAAGGCGGGGAGAGCGTAAACGTAACCCGGCTTATATGCGTGTTCGGGGTTCAATTTCGAGAGGTCGACGATCTCGATACCGTACATATCGTAGACAAAATCACATAGCTGTTTATCCGAAATATAGCCCTCGTCGGCAACGTTTGCCTTGAAATTATTAACCGAGCAGTTAACGATATCGTCAACGTCCTCAAAATCCGAGCCGTAAACGTAATTCTCGTTGAGAAGCTTCAAAAGGGTCGCTTCTTCAAAAGAGACGTTTTCGGATGCGGCGGGGGTCGTTTCGGCGGCGGTTTTGACCGTATCGCCCGAAAAGATGGTGGAGGCGAGAATAACGGCGGCGCAAACGACGGTGATGACGATTATAAGCGACTTTTTCATTACTCTTCCTCCTTTTTTCTTCTGTATTATAATTATACACTAAGCTCCGCAAATTGATAGGTACAAATCAGTTACAAATAATTTCAGTTTTGTAACTATTAACGTGCCACATTGTATATATAAAGGCGCCGTTATTTGTCTAATTATCACAAAAAAACGCGCTTTGTGATAAATTCATAAAATGTTTACAAATTTTGGTTAAAATTAGTTGTATTCGCCGAAAAAGTGTGATATAATAATCTCAAATTATTAAGATTTCCCCGAATTTTAAGGAGAGAAGAGAAAATGAAACAATATCCAGGTGAAAAAATAAAAAACGTTGCGTTTTTAGGGCATAGTAATGCCGGCAAAACGACCCTTGCAGATTCAATTATTTGTTACGGCAAGGCAGCCGACCGTATCGGAAGCACCGCCGAAGGTACGGCGATAATGGATTTCGATCCGGAAGAGAAAAAGAGGGGCTGTTCGGTCCAGACGTCGGTCTTTGCCCTCGAGCTTAACGATCATAAACTGAATCTTATAGATGCTCCGGGACTTTTCGATTTTGCCGGAGGCGTTAAAGAGGCATTAAGTGCCGCCGATTCGGTCATCGTTACCATTTCGGGTAAATCCGGTATCACCATCGGCGCCAAGCAGGCTTATGACAAGGCGAAGGAACTTAAAAAGGCGATAGGTTTCTTTATCGGCAAACTTGATTCTTCCCACGCTCATTTTTACCGCGTCATATCCGCCCTTGTTGCGAACTACGGCTCGGTCGTTTGCCCTATCGTTATTCCCTATATCGAGGAAGAAACGGTCAAATGCTACGTCGATCTTATTGAGAACAAGGCATATTCTTTCGACAAATTCAACAAGACCGAAGTCGCGATGCCTTCAAACGATGAGATAACCCAGATGCGCGGTATGCTTCTCGAAGCGGTCGCATCTACCGACGACGCGCTTATGGAAAAATACTTCGGCGGCGAAGAGTTTACCGTTGATGAGATCAAGACGGGCGTCAAGGCGGGTATCTTAAACGGCGATATCTGTCCGGTATTCTGCGGCGTTCAGTCGGAAGGCGCCGCCATCTCGATCTTTGCCGACGGACTTATCAATCTGTTCCCCTCGGCAAGCGAGACCAAGGCACCGCTCACCGAAGGCAGCGCTCCTGTTTCGGACAGCGAAAACGCCCTCTACGTTTTCAAGACCATCGCCGACCCGTTTGTCGGCAAGCTTTCCTATTTCAAGGTAGTATCGGGCAAGATCAAATCCGATCTTAAACTCAAAAATTCAAGAAGCGGCAACGAAGAGCGCATTTCAAAGGTAATGTGGCTCAAAGGCGGAAAACAGGAAGACGCCGGTGAGATCGGATGCGGCGATATCGGATGCGTTTCCAAGCTCGGCGACGTTTCGACCGGTGATACGCTTTCAACAAGCGGCAAGATCGAAGTCGTGCCTGCCGTATTCCCGAAGCCGACCTTAAAAACCGCCGTATTCCCGAAGAACAAGGGCGACGACGAAAAGGTCAACAGCGGTCTTTCAAGGCTTATGGAGGAGGACCCGACCATAAAACTTTATGCGGATAAGGAAACCAAGGAGCAGGTTTTGTCGACCTTAGGCGAACAGCATCTTGACCTTATCGTTTCGCGTCTTAAATCAAAGTTCGGCACCGAGGTCGTTCTCAAAGAACCCAAGATCGCTTACAGAGAGACCATAAGAAAGTCGGTCAAGGCGCAGGGCAGACACAAGAAGCAGTCGGGCGGTCACGGTCAGTTCGGCGACGTATGGATCGAATTCGAGCCGTGCGACAGTGAAGAACTCGTATTTGAAGAGAAGGTATTCGGCGGCGCCGTTCCGAAGAACTTCTTCCCCGCAGTCGAAAAAGGACTGAGGGACAGTACGGCAAAGGGTGTTCTTGCGGGATATCCGATGGTCGGTATCAAGGCGACGCTCTACGATGGCTCGTATCACCCGGTAGACTCTTCCGAAATGGCGTTCAAGATGGCGGCGTCCATCGCATTTAAAGAGGGTATCACCAATGCCAACCCCGTTCTTATGGAGCCGATCGGCACCTTGAAGGTAACGGTTAGCGACGACGTTCTCGGTGACATTATAGGCGATATCAATAAGCGCCGCGGCAGGATAATCGGTATGAACCCGATAGCAGGAAAGATGCAGGAGGTCGTCGGCGAGGTCCCGATGGCTGAGATGGCAGACTTCTCGACCGCTATGCGTTCGATAACCGGCGGCAGCGCGGAATTCGATCTCGATTTCGTCCGCTATGAAGACGTTCCTTCAAACATTGCCGAAAAGATCATCGCCGAGGCGAAAGAAGAGCAGTAAAATAAAAATCAAAGGACACCGATTTCGATTTGATCTCGGTGTCCTTTTTTTATATATTGCCGTTTTCTAAAATCCTCGACAATTATTGCCTTGTGGTCTTTTGCGCAGATCCGTATAAAATCAACAAAGGGAATTATATCAAAAACAGCAAGCTGCGCGTTTTAACTGATCAATAATACATAGGCGTGGTGACGTTTTGGGGCTGCATTCTTTTTGCGGCGGTCACTTCGGATCTGAGCCGGATCAAAAATGCGGCGATGCAGATCCTTACGATTATCGCAACAACCAAAGCAACGTAAAAACAGATCATTGCAAAACGATATTTACTTTCTACACTCGTACTGTTTAAAACATAGCGAATCTCACTCGTAGTTGACAAATAAATGATGAATGCGAGAATAGCTGCCGATGAAAGAAATTGCAAAACGATAAGAAAAACCGAAACGTTTCCCGAAGACGATGGATTTTCAGCAGTATTCTTTATCGAGTTGACGGTTGCCAATGCCCTGATAATTCCTACGGCGGTGAGAACGAAAGCGGCGATGGCGATAACAGCCGCCCAGATGCAGTAAGTCTTGATTTTATTGATCTCATCGGATGAATAAAACATAGAATACTTGCTGACCTGATAAGAATAGACCTGCCAATAACGGACGATACACAGTATCACGGCAATAAAGCCTAAGGCGCATATAACGAATCGGATAATATTTGAAACCTTTAAAGCAGATAAGCCTTTTCCCAGTCCGGCTAAACCTTTTTTTCCGTTTATAGAATTGATCAAAAAACCGACCGACATAATGATGGGTATGATGATAAACAAAACAAAATTAATGCGAAGAATAATAAAATATTGATAATAATATCCTGCGTATGTTCTCTCGTCACCACTAAGAGAACTCAAAGCTTTGGTACCATATCTAAATAATTCAATTAAACCTGGGATAACGTAAATTGAATAAAAAATCAGGAACGATATACCTTCAATAAAAAACAGTGCGGTGATGATCGCGGACAGCGGGGACGAAAGTTTTCTTCCTATCCGCGAAACCAACGGAGATTCCTGCCCTTGAGCGCCGAAGAAGGTCGGCGCCGCATAGGACGGCTGTGGTACGGGTGTAGGATTCTGATAAAACGGCTGCTGCGCAGGTGTCGGGTTCGGGTAGTACGGCTGCTGTGTCGGCGCCGGGTTTTGATAAAAGGTCTGCGGCTCGGGAGTCGGTTCATTATTTACAGGCTCAGGCTCCGTTGCCGTATCCTGATTGATCGGCTGTTCCGACGTCGAGTCCTGACAGACAGGCTGCGACTCGGATCCAAAGTCCTGACTTACAGGCTCCGCTGCCGTATCCTGAACGATCGGCTGCGGCTCGGGCACAGGCTCTTCATAAACGGGTTGAGGAGCAGGCGCCGGATTCTGATAAACAGGCTGAGGAGCAGGAGTCGGATTCTGATAAACGGGTTGCGGCTGGGGCGCAGGTTGCCGGTAAACAGGTTGGGGTGTCGGTTGCTGATAAATCGGTTGCTGAGAACCGCATTTGGGGCAAAACGCTGCCGAATCATCGAGAATATTGCGACAATGGGGACAATACTTCATGGTTTACCTTCCTTTCAATGGACAAGCAATAAAGGCTAATTGCTTTATCCCTTATAATGAAATAATTATACAGTAAGCCGACGCATTTTTCAACAGAAAAATTTTAAGAACAAAAAAACGACCGGCAAAAAAATCAGTCTGTTGATAAACCGTATTATAAAGTCCGACGCCGTTTTCGG
>JAGAAE010000009.1 GCA_017615405.1 Clostridia bacterium
GATGTCTTCGGACGGGTTCGGGAAATTAGGTAGAACTTTTGGTAGAACTCGGGCAATTTTGACAAAACGGACAAAAAAGAAAAACCGCAAAACCATTGGTGTTAAGCGGTTTCTCAATGGTCCGAGTGACAAGACTTGAACTTGCGGCCTCTTGACCCCCAGTCAAGCGCGCTACCAGCTGCGCCACACCCGGAAATATAAAGTTATACCTTCGCGGTATAACTTTTTTGTTGTTTTAATCTTCAAAGCCGGAATTGACGAGATTAACAAGACCCTCAAGAGCCTCTTTTTCGTCGCTTCCGTCAACGATGATCTTGATCGTGGTTCCTCCGACGATACCGAGAGAAAGAACGCCTAAAAGACTTTTCGCATTGACCTTGCGTTCATCCTTTTCGACCCAGATGGACGACTTGAATTCGTTTGCCTTCTGGATAAAAAAGGTAGCAGGACGAGCGTGTAAACCAACCTGATTCTGGATCGTAACATCTTTAACGCACATAAAAAACTCTCCTTAAAATACACCGTGAAGATTTTACATTTATCATTATACCACAATAAATGAAATCGTCAATATTTTGTGAAAAAGTTCTAATTTTTTTCCAACTATCGGGGGTTTAGAGGGGTCGTATTTGGTTAAAATTACAAATATGCGATTTACTTTTTCTCGTCCAAAAGTTTCAGATCATTCTTATCGAGAACGATTTTTTCAAACATTTCGGGTCGCCGTTCTTTGGTTATGAGAAGCGACTGTTTCCGTTTCCATTTTGCTATCTCGGCGTGGTTGCCCGAAAGAAGGGTCTCGGGCACGTTTTTTTCGTGCCAGACGGCGGGTCTCGTGTATTGCGGGTGTTCAAGAAGACCTGCAAAATGGCTTTCTTCTTCAAAGCAAAGGTCGTCGGAAAGCACGCCCGGAAGCATCCGGCAAACGGCGTCCGCCAAGGTAAGCGCGGGCAGTTCGCCGCCGGTCAGAACGTAGTCACCGACCGAGATCTCCTCATCGACGATCTCCTCGATAACGCGCTCGTCGACCCCTTCATAATGCCCGCAAAGAAGGACGATGCGATCAAGCTTTGAAAGCTCGATCACCCTGCTTTGGGTAAGAGTCTTACCCTTTGGCGACATATATATCAGGTGAGGCTTCGGCTCATCCTCGTCATAAAGGCTTTTATAGCAGTTATAGATCGGGTCCGCCGCCATTATCATCCCCATACCGCCGCCATACGGCATATCGTCGACCTTATTGTGCTTATTGCCGGCAAAATCGCGGATATTGGTGCATTTTATCTCGACCTTGCCCGCTTTTCTCGCCCGCCCGATAATGCTTTCGGACATGACCGTTTCGCACATTTCGGGGAAAAGGGTCATAATATCAATCCTCATCGAAAATACCCTCCATGGGATCGATAACGACCTTTCCGTTTTCGATATCGACCGAGATCACGACGCTCTCAATGGCGGGAACGAGGTACTCTTTTCCGTCCTTTTTTATATGCCAGACGTCGTTTGCTCCGGTCTTTGAAACGTCGCTCAAAACGCCCAAAAGTTCACCGGTTTTTTTATCATATACCTTTGAAGAAATAAGTTCCTCGATAAAGTACCTTCCCTCGGGAACATCGGCGTCGCTCCGCTTTACAAGAAGGACCTTGTTGCGGAGTTTTTCGGCGTCCTCGATCGAGTTTACGCCGACGATCTCAACTATCGCGATATTCCCGTGCGGCTTTACCGATCGGATCTCAAGAGGGGTCATATCGGGCAAAAATACGGTCTTGATGCCGGACAGAAAATCCGCGTCATCCGACCACGGCTGAAAGCGCACCGCGCCCCTTATACCGTGGGTCCCGACGATTTTACCCGATTCGAGAAATTCCTTTTTCAAGCCCATCACCCCTAAAAAATGCTCAGAAAAACCAATACCCCCGTGTAAGGGGGCAGCAATTGGTTTATTCGGTTAAAGATCAAACGATTATCAGTCGATCTCGCCCATTATCTTCTGCTCTTTGCGAACAGCGGCGGCACGCATAACGGTGCGGATAGCCTTTGCGATGCGGCCTTCCTTACCGATAACGCGACCCATATCGCCTTCCGCTACGTTAAGATGATAAACGATGATACCTTCCTCGTTCGGCTCATCAACGGTAACGTTAACGGCATCGGGATCCTCAACTAAACCTTGTGCAATAGTAACTAATAATTCTTTCATGATAAATTTCTCCTTACAGATTTTTAAGTGATTATTCGATTATTCCGTTCTTTTTAAGCAAAGCCTTAACGGTATCGGTCGGCTGAGCGCCGTTCTTTATCCACTGCTTTGCCTTGTCGCCGTCGATATTAACGGCAGCGGGGTCCTTGGTCGGGTCGTAGGTTCCGATCTCTTCGATAAAGCGACCGTTACGGGGATATCTCGAATCGGCAACGACAACGCGATAGAAAGGAGCCTTTTTTGCGCCTAAGCGGCGAAGTCTGATCTTTACTGCCATTTTTCACACCTCCAAAATAAAAATTATATTTAAAAGGAAATGATATCCTTATAAACCGAAATCACGGGGGTTGAGTCCGCCCATACCGCCCATACCGCGCATCATTTTGCGCTTTCCGTTCTTTCCGCCGAACTGCTTGAACATCTTTTTCATCTGCTCATACTGCTTCAAAAGGCGGTTGACCTCTTCGACCGTAAGCCCGCAGCCCGCGGCGATACGGCGTTTTCTTGACGCGTTGATGATATCGGGCTTTGCGCGTTCCTTTTTGGTCATCGACTTGATAATAGCCTCTACCCTTGCCATCTGCCTGTCGTCAACGTCAACGTCTTTAAGCTGTTTTCCGACGCCCGGGATCATCGAAATAAGGTTTTTGATGCTCCCCATCTTTTTTATCTGCTCAAACTGGGAAAGAAGGTCATTCATATCGAACTTGTTTTCTTCAAGGCGTCTCGCCGCTTCTTCGGCTTTTTTCTCGTCAAGCTCGTTTTCGACCTTTTCGATAAGCGAGAGCATATCGCCCATACCGAGGATACGGGTCGCCATACGGTCGGGGTGGAATTCCTCGAGCGCGTCCAGCTTTTCGCCGACGCCGGCAAACATAATCGGCTTGCCGGTCACCGCCTTGACCGAAAGCGCGGCGCCGCCTCGCGTGTCACCGTCGAGCTTTGTGAGAATAATACCGTCGATCTCTAAAATATCATTGAACGCCTTGGCGATATTGACGGCGTCCTGACCGACCATCGAATCGACGACGAGAAGAATATTATCTATCTCGACCGCCTTGGTTATGCGGATAAGTTCGTCCATAAGCTCGGAATCGATGTGAAGACGTCCCGCGGTGTCGAGGATAACGAAATCGTGACCGTAGTCGCGCGCGTAGGATATCGCTTCGACGATGGTTTTTTCGGGCTTTTGAGTCCCCTTTTCAAAGACCGGAACGCCGACCTGACCGCCTACGACCTTCAACTGATCGATAGCGGCGGGGCGGTAGATATCCCCCGCGACGAGCATAGGTCTGTGACCCTTTGTTTTAAGGAATTTCGCAAGTTTCGCGCAGTGGGTCGTTTTACCGGAGCCCTGCAGACCGCACATCATAATAACGGTCGGTATCCTTGACGCGGTTTTAAGACGCGCCTGCTCGCTGCCCATGAGCGCGGTGAGTTCCTCGCGGACGATCTTGACGACCATCTGGGCGGCGGTAAGGCTTTCCATTATGTTTTCGCCGATACATTTTTCGGTGACGGCGTTTGTAAAGTCCTTTGCGACCTTGTAGTTTACGTCTGCCTCCAAAAGCGCAAGGCGGACCTCACGCATGGCCTCTTTAACGTCGGATTCGCCGAGTCTTCCGCGGTTGCGGAGTTTCCGGAAAATACCGGTCAGTTTATCGGTAAGATTGTCAAATGCCACAAGTCCACCTCCCTGGATCTTCGGTTTTCATCATATATTATCCACTATTCGGAGCATTTTATCGAGGGCGTCTTTGTCGCCCTCTTTGACCTTTGCGCTGAGGTTTTTAAGGTCAAGGATGGTCGCATAGTAGCCGTATTTCTTTTCGAGCGAGTCGAGCTTCGCCGAGGCGCGTTTGATCGAATCGAGGACCGCCTGACGGGTTATACCCTCGTTTTCGGCGATCTCGGCAAGCGAAAGATCCTCGTCGTAATAAGCCGAAACGATACGGCGTTGTTTGGCGCTTAAAAATTCGCCGTAAACCTCGTTAAGCGAACCTAATAAAAGGTTTTTTTCAGCCATAAGATCAACCTTCTGTAAAGTTTTTTTCTTTACACCTACGGTAGTATAGCACAAAAAGACGCCGCTGTCAAGGTTTTTTCTTGACAGCAATTCAGACGTCAGATGTCAGATTTCAGATGTCAGACAATAGACGTTGGACAATGTATCGATATTGCCTTAACGTGTTGCCTGCCCTGTGAAAGGGAAGGTGGCACGGCGAACGCCGTGACGGAAGGGTTGTTTTTAACAATCCACCCGACAAAACCTTCGGTTTTGCCACCCTCCTTTGCACAAGGAGGGCTTTTTATTCGATAAATCAATAATGTATTCGTGCGTAGGGTCGATTCACGAATCGACAGCAAAAATTCTGTATCAATATTGCCTCATCGTCTGATATCTGCCATCTGCCATCTGTCATCTGATATCCGACGTCTGCAATCTGATATCTGAAAAGAATCCGCACCGGATAACCGGTGCGGAACGGTTTATTTATTCTTGTTTGCAAGCTTATACGAAAGTGTCATAAGACTGTCGGTAAAATGAACGTTTTCTACCGAAACGTCAGGGAAATTGAGGGCGATATCGTAATGGCTGAAATTCCAAAAGCCCTTGACTCCCAATTTAATAAGCTGCTCGGTTATTGATGCCGCCGCAGATTTCGGGATGCACAAAACCGCGACCTCGGGCTTGTTTTCACGGCAAAACTCGTCGAGCACCGAAATGCTTCTTATCGGCGTGTCCTTCACCGTCTGCCCGATAAGCGACTCCTTATGGTCGAAAAGCCCGATAACGCTATATCCGAGGGAAGCAAAATTGACGTGCTGCGCGACGGCGCGACCCAAGTTCCCGACGCCGATCAAAACGGCGTTTTTCGGTCGCTCAAGCCCTAATATCTTCCCTATTTCACTCTGCAATATTTCAACGTTATATCCGTAACCCTGTTGTCCGAATTCACCGAAACAGTTAAAATCCTGCCGTATCTGGCTCGCGGTAAGTCCCATTCTTTTGCTGAGTTCACCCGACGATATCTTTGCGATACCCTTGGATTTAAGCTCACCCAAAAAGCGGTAATACCGTGGTAATCTTCTAATAACAGAGTTGGAAATTTCTCCTATTCTCATATCTCCACCTCAAATAATTTTGACTTATTCACTTTTTTAACAATCATTATATTAGTACCTTTGCCCCTGAAAGTCAAGAATTATTTTGCCTATTTCTTGACAAACGGCGAAAAAATGGTAAAATGATAATAACAAATTTAACGGAGGAAGAATTCTTATGAAAAAGTTTGTATGTCTTGTTTGCGGTTACGTTTACGAGGGCGAGGAAGCCCCTGCCGAGTGCCCGATCTGTAAGGCTCCCGCCTCAAAATTTGAGGAGCAGTCCGGCGAAATGACCTGGGCGGCGGAGCACGTTGTAGGCATTGCCAAGGGCGTTGACCAGAGGATCATCGACGGTCTTCGCGAGAACTTCAACGGCGAGTGCTCGGAAGTCGGTATGTACCTCGCGATGTCGCGCGTTGCGTTCAGAGAGGGTTATCCCGAGATAGGACTTTATTGGGAAAAGGCGGCATTTGAAGAGGCCGACCACGCTTCAAGATTCGCCGAGATGTTAGGCGAGGTCGTAAGCGACAGCACCAAGCAGAACTTGAAGGTTCGCGTTGACGCCGAGAACGGCGCGACCAAGGGCAAGACCGAGCTTGCAAAGCTTGCCAAGGAATTGGGTCTTGACGCGATCCACGACACCGTCCACGAAATGGCTCGTGATGAAGCACGGCATGGAAAAGCGTTTAAAGGTCTCCTTGACAGGTACTTCAAATAATAATCGTAGGGTCGATTCACGAATCGACCGGGAAAATTACGGCGGTGAGGATTTCTCACCGCCGATTTCATTTTTTAATGTTGCAAAATATGTCGTAATATGATAAAATACCTTTCGGAATAAGGTGTGCCTTAACGGTAGGCGGTTAGTCCTCTTTATTTAAGAGGGCACTTTCGCCCTCTTCCAGAAGGGGGCGGTGCTTATGATTACATACGGTGAGTTGTTTTTACTTCTTTCTCTTATTGTTTCCATAATCGCACTTGTTGTTAATATAACAAACAAAAAGAAATAACCGCCCTCGCCAAAGTCGCGGTTATTTCTAATAACTAAACAAAGGCTAACCGTCTATACGGCATACCTTATTTCCACCCTTATTATATACCCTGTTTTAAAAATTGTCAAGTATTCTTATCAAAAGCGATTTGAAAAGACTTTGTTTTTCACTCATATCTTTTTTGATTTGTGTGCTGTTTTGTGTGTTATTTTTAAATAAACCACATAAGCAAAAGGAAGAACAGACATTTTCCGTGCCGAAGCACGGCATGGCAAGGCGTTTAAGGGTTTGCTTGACAGATATTTTAAATAAACCGTTTTATGTTTTGAAAAGGTGCGAGTGATTTGCTCGCACCTTTTTAGATTGTAGATATCAGACGATAGACAATAGACGATGTGGCAATATTGATTTCGGGCGTAGGGGCAGATATTATCTGCCCGCCGATTTACGCACAAACAAAACGGGCGGATGATATCCGCCCCTACGATTTTAGATATTAGACGTTAGATGATAGACATTAGACGATGTATCAATATTGCCTAATCGTCTGATGTCCGATATCTGAAATCTGATGCCTGAATCCGTAGGGGACGGCGTCCTCGACGTTCCGTCAAAATGCGATAATCAAGACCGGAACAACACACAGGTTGTTCCCTACAACCGTATCATTGTTGCCTCGTGAAAAAAATATGCGGCGGTGAGTTTTCACCGCCGCGGTTTTTATGTTCAGAATTATTCTTCCTTGCCTTTGCCGTCGAGGAAACGGTAGCAAAGCGCCGCGAGGACACCGCCGATAAGCGGAGCGACGATAAAGACCCAAAGCCCTTCGGTTGATCCGGAAAGTATCGCGGGACCGAAGCTTCTCGCGGGGTTGACCGAAGTGCCGGTGAAGTGAATGCCGAAAATGTGAACGAGCGTGAGGGTGAGACCAATAACAAGCCCTGCAACGCTTGAGTTTTCAACGCGTGAAGTAACGCCTAAAATGGCGAGGACAAATACGAACGTGAGGATGATCTCAACAAGGAGGCTAAGCCATGCGTCGCCCTTGTAAAGCCCGTTCTGACCGAGCGATTCTTTGCTTCCGAGCAGTGCCCACAGGATCGCCGCACCGGTCGTAGCGCCGGCAAACTGAGCAATAACGTAGCCGATAAAATCGCCCGCCTTCATTTTGCCGTTTACGAACATCGCGATGCTTACCGCGGGGTTGATATGGCAACCAGAAATATTGCCTATCGAATACGCCATGGCAACGATAACAAGCCCGAACGCCGCGGCGGTCATAAAGTAAGCCGCGTCCGCCTTAGCAGTGTTGCACCCGAGCACCGCGGCGGCACCGCAGGCAAAAAGCACGAGCACAAGCGTGCCGATAAATTCGGCAAGGTATTTTTTTAATGCCTTCATAGATAATTCCTCCGATACAGATTTGATTTGTGCGGGGCAAAACGATTTTCCCCACCGTGATAATTATACCATAATTCCCGTTTGATTGCAAACGTTTTCGGAAGACATATTAGACGTTAGATGTTAGACAATAGACATTAGACGATGTATCGATATTGCCTTGTGCGTAGGGTCGATTCACGAATCGACCGAAAAGATACGTTAAATAAACGGGCGCTTCGTGAAGCGCCCCTACGATTTTAGATATCAGACGTTAGATGATAGACATTAGACGATGGAGCAATTTTGCCGTCGCGTTTTTCGGTGATTTTTATGTAATATATATAATAATATATTAGTTACATCGTGTATTGTTTAATAATTATTTACATTTTTGAAATATTTATTGACAGGGGGGGTGAAAAATGGTAAAATAAACCCGTATATGAAGTGAGGGGACTGCGGCATTCGGTTTCCTTGCTGAAATTACAAAAAATGCTTCATCTTTGAAGCAAAAATTAAAAGGAGGAGTTTTATGAAGACTTCAAGTTTCAGCAAGCGTCTTTTATCCGTGATATTGGCGCTTGCGATGATGGTCTCGCTGTTCTCGGGTTTAGGCAGCATCTTCACCGTTTCTGCGGATGAAGGTGTAGAAGTCGGCGTCTTTATTATAGACCCAGATAACCCTGAAGGCAGCCCCATTCCGCTGATGTCAAAGGCGATTGATAATTACAGTCATTCCTACATTGGCGGCACCCACAGCATCAGGGTCACCGTGCCTGATGAGTTCTACAGTTCCGACTACAACAACAGTAGGAATTATGTTTTCCACAGTTGGCCGAGTACCATCAGGGTCAAAGACCTGGATGCTTCCGAGTACGTATATATTGGTGTTGATGACGACGACCGGGAGGATAACGTACTCAACATCACCTTTGATTCTCCGCTTTCATTCAACAGGATGAGAATAGAAGGTCCCGTTTACGACAAGGAATACAAGATCAGCTACTGGACAGCCAGCGACAGTGCCTACGGTGATTGCGAAGAAATCGAGGACGAAACGTTCTACTGCTCCTGGGATGGTTATTTCCATTTGATCGATTATCCTGAAGAGTTGATCCCCGAGGGCAAGACCTTCGTCGCATGGGCTGAATATTACACCGGCGTTATGTATGCCGCAGGCACCGAGGTCAGCTATCCTACTGATGCGATGTATTTCGTCCCCGTATTTGCCGAGAAGGCGACCCAGTCGGGCTATTTCGTATACTTTAAGGACTATGAAACCAATCAGATATACGATATAGTTTACTTCGATCCTTCGGTCGACGACGGCTACTACACCGCTTATGAGCCGACAAAGCCCGGCTATTCGTTCCTTTACTGGTATACCGAGGATTATGAGTATGACGCTCATGAATGGGTAGATGAAGAGCCCCCGACAGTAACCACATACTATGCAAGATGGTCACCGGATCTCTATGAGGTATACACCGAGACCTCGGGCAGCGCCTACGTTAATTTCCGCAATTCAAGCAGCGCTTATTGCGGCGACGACGTAATATTCAAGGTTGGCTCAACTAAGGACAATGAGAATATCTCGAAGGTTGAGGTTATCGGTCTTGACAGCAACAGCCCCGTTCCGTATTATTACGATGCGGAAGAGGAAGAATATCGCTTCACTATGCCGGCGCAGGATGTTGTTATCAAGGTCGAAACGTCGGTTACAGAGTATCTTGTAACCTTCCTCGATGAAAACGGCGGTTACTATGCTTCAAGAACGGTTGCCGAGGGTGAAACCATTTCCTTCTTCAATATGCCTTTCGCTCCCTTCAAAACAGGCTACACCTTTGCAGGCTGGGAGATCGTAAGCGATAACCCGTTCGCAGGAATGTTCGGCGGAAACACCACCTTCGACTCGAGCACTCCCGTTACAAGCAACCTGTATGTCAAAGCTACATACACGGGCAACGATTACAGAGTTTACAAGGCTGACGACTGCGACGAAGAGCTTGAATACTTATACGTTCGCTCTACCGACCAGGATAAGGACCTTACCGACGAGGTTACAAACTACGTTACCGCTCCCGCGGGCGACAAGGTTTATCTTGACATCGCTCCCACTCCTACATACAGCATCACCGGTATCGCTGTTCGTGAGCGCGGAACAGGCAACTTTGTTGTTGCTCCCACTCTTTTGAGAAAGTATAAGGACGGCGAAAACAACGATTGCTATGAATATGCTTTTGAAATGCCCACAAGCAATGTTGAAATAGCAGTTTACGTCGCCGCAAACGCTTATGACGTTATTGTTGATGAAAACATACCCGCAGGCGGAACATACCGCATCAACGGTTATGACACCAACAATCTCGCGGTTCCGCAGGGCGATTATGCTTATATCGAGATCATCCCCGAAAAGGGATACTATATCGAGAGCGTTGAATCGTTCTATTATGACGAAAACAACAATATCGCTTTACCTGATGACAATCTCTTTATAGACGACTTCGATAACGGTTTCTATTCCTTCCTTATGGTTTCGTCGGACGTTTACGTTACCATCAACTATGCTCCTTATGAGTATATGGTAAGCGTTTCCAGTACAAACATCGATAACTATAAGCCGGTTTGGAACGGCGACGAATACGAAGCTATCGAATCACTCGACGATACAGAGGTTTCAAAGGGTCTCGTTGTTCTCTTAGACGAATTTGATGATCCTTACACCGATTGGGTTATGCTTGAGCCCGGCAAGAGCGCTATGCTCCCGCTCAACGCTACCGACGCTATCGTCGGCGATCAGATCCGCTTCATTATCGAAGAATGCACAGGCTATGACCTCGAAGCTGTTGTCGTAACCTATGCCGACGGAACAAAGACCGTTCCCGTAACTCTTAAAGACGGCGTTTATTACTTCTATATGCCGGCTGACGACGTTATGATCACCGCTTCCTTCAAGGAAGAGACCTACAAGATCTATAAGTACACAGCCAGCGAAGAATACAACACCGATGCTGAACACGCCGTTATGGGCGAGGTCAACATCCAGGGTCTTCGTGAGAAGATCGTATCCGCCGATTATAAGGAACTTGTTGAAGTTACCGCAATTCCGAAGGCGGGATACTATGTTGAATCCATCTCCTATGAATTAAGAGACGGCACCAACAAGGACGGCAAGACCGTTGTTGATTTCTCCGAAGCCGCAAGATATGACGGCGTTCAACTCACCGACTCTCCCGACACAATGCAGTCTATCGAATTCTATATGCCTGCTTGTGATGTTGAGATCAGTGTTACCTACGGTAAGATCGAGTATTCAATTCAGACCGAGGTTGCAAGCGGCGACGAGACAGGTACCATCACGGTCAACGATTATGCTTACTATGACGATGAAGTTACCTGCGCCGTTACACCTGAATACGGTTACGTTTTGAGCAAGATCAACGTTAAGAATCTTGCTACCGGCAAGACCATTGCCATCAAGACCGACACGATCGACCGTACCTACGGCGACGAATTCTATTTCGATATGCCGGCTTCTTCGGTTAAGATCACCGCTACCTTCGTTAAGGATAAGTATTCGGTCATCTACAAGGATACCAACAACACCGTTATCGGTATTGAA
>JAGAAE010000096.1 GCA_017615405.1 Clostridia bacterium
AAAGTATCTGTTGCCAATGTCTTTTAGCCCCCAATCATTAAAGCCGGGCAATGAATTATTCCCTCCAACCTCTTTCCATGCTCGATTTATAATTTCAGTATTTGATATCAATATCCATGGGCTCAACTTAAATGTTATTTCATACGAATACCCATCTGAATCTGTTTGTGAAGTTTTTATCTCTTTCCATGTTATATTAACATTTTTTAGTGCTCCAGACTCACCACTTTCACTTCTGTCTTCCGTGTATTCAGATTGATTATTAGATGAATTATAAGTATCATCGAAATAAACGTAGCTTTCGCTACTGTCATTCGAATTTTCTGTTGTTGATTTGTTTTTTCCGCCACACCCAACCATCATCATTATCTGGCAGAACACCAGTGTAAACATTAGAAAGCGCCTCATATTTTTCCTTCTTCCTTCGCTTTTTTCACTTATTATATCAAATTATGTATAGATTTGCAATGAAAAATCCCAAAAGAAAACTCCGCTGTGAAGACAAGATAAAAAACAAGAGAAGAATCCATTTGTCTCCCATTTCCCCGTAAAAATCAAAAAACCGTTCACCTCTTCGAGTTTTAGTTGCTATTTTTATGTTTTTTTGAACGATTGATGGTTTTAAAAAGTGCTCATTAGCAGGAAAACTAATGAGCACTTTTCTACAGTCCATTTTTCTCAATCCTCTTATCCGCTATTTCGTAAACCTCGTCATCGGCTCTGGCGCCGATAACTACGATAAGCATTTGAGTTTCGGTTTTTATCAGTTTATAAACAACACGGATCCCGGCGTCACGCAGTTTGATTTTTAAGAATCCGCTTAAGTTTTTTCCGTTTTTATTGCCGAGCGGTTTTCCGTAACCACCTTCGCATATCGGCAAAGGATTGGTCTGCACCTTCTTGATGGATTTCAAAACCAACAGCCGTTGACTTCCGTCAAGATTTTTTAAATCTTTTACCGCTTCGGGTAAAAATGCCAATTTCCAGTTCATTCGATTTCCACCTTTTGGATATCGGAAACATCATCGGCATTTATCCCAAATTCATTTAGTACGTCCTCTTCGGATACGGTTTTTGAAGCGTCAAAATTTGCCATTCGCTCGCTTGCCAAAGTGAGAAGACGGGCATCATTGACTTCCTCCATCAGCTTGACGTATTCTTCAGGTGAAAGAAGCACACATTCTGCGGCATTATTCTTTACAACGACCTTTGCGCCGCTTTTTTTAACGTCCTCAAACACCTGCCCGGCAAGTCCGCGGTTAAACATAGATATCGGGATCATATTTGTGATTGCACTTGTCATATCGGTCATAATCTTTACCTCCTTTTGTTTCAAGCATATTTTAACATATGTCAGCAAAAATGTCAATAAATAAACTGATACTTTTTACAGTAATATTATATGCCGTTTCCCCGTAAAAATCAAAAAACCGTTCACCTCTTCGAGTTTTAGTTGCTATTTTTATGTTTTTTTGATATAATTATCGGGTCGAAAGAGGTGCATAATATGTACGAGCTTCAACATTTACACGGCAACACATACTTTTTTTCGGGTCCTACAAAGATAGGTCTTTACAGGCTAAACGATACCGACGTTCTGATCATCGACACGGGGATCGAGGCGCGGGTCGGAAAGCGGATCCTTAAAACGATAACCGAAAACGGCTGGGAACTGAAATTCATCATCAACACCCACGCCCACGCCGACCACGTCGGCGGAAACGCCTATCTGCAAGGGCAAACGGGGTGTCAGATATTCGCGAACCCTATCGAGGCGTGCTTTACCGAGTATACCTTTCTTAATTCCTGCTTTGTTTACGGCGCTTTTTCGCCCAAGGAGCTACGCAAAAAGTTTATGCTTTCCGAGGAAAGCCATATCACGCCTTTAAGCGAGGCGCAGCTTCCCGAAGGCTTCGAGATAATCGACCTTAAAGGGCATTCAAGCCAGATGATCGGCGTCCGCACGCCCGACGATATCCTCTTTTTAGCGGACAGTCTTGCGAGCGAGTTCACGATCGAAAAATACAAGGTCATATACACCTTCAACGTCGAGGCGTATCTTGAAACGCTCGAAAGGGTCAGGAATATGAAGGCGAGGCTCTTTGTTCCGGCGCACGCCGACGTGACCGACGATATCTCCGCCCTTGCCGAGTTTAACGTTAAGGTCACCAAGGATCTGCTCGATACGATCGCGGGATTTTGCAGGGAGCCGATATCCTTCGAGGGGCTTCTTAAAAAGATTTTTGATGAATTCTCACTTACAATGAACTACGAGCAGCACGCCCTTATCGGCAGCACAATCAAGTCGTATTTGTCCTATCTCACCGACCGGGAAGTGCTTAAAACCTATTTTGAGGATAATATTCTTATGATATCCGTATAAAAACCGCATTTTTTGCGGTTTTTTGCTTGACCGCGAGTGTTATCTGTGTTATACTGTAAAACCAACCCGAAAACGAAAGGAAGTGAACCGCTTTGGAAGAGACAAAAACGATAACCAAAAACCGCCGCGCATACCATGAATATTTTGTTCTCGAAACCTTCGAGGCGGGGATCTCGCTTTTCGGCACCGAGATAAAGTCGATAAGGCAGGGCGGTGTCAACCTCAAAGACTCGTGGGTCAGCATCGACAACGGCGAAATGATAATAAAACAGATGCACATAAGCCCTTATGAATACGGCAATATCTTCAACCGCAATTCGACGAGGGACAGAAAGCTGCTTATGCACAAACGCGAGATCTTACGGCTTTTCGGGCAGGTCAAACAGCAGGGGCTGACGCTCATCCCCCTCTCACTCTACTTCAAGGGGTCGAGGGTAAAGGTCGAGCTTGGTCTTTGCAAGGGTAAACACCTTCACGACAAGCGAGCCGTCGCCGCGAAAAAGGACGCCGACCGCGCTATCGACAGGGCGATAAAGGAACAAAACCGGTAAACTCATATTTATACGGGGGCGTAAAGGTTTCGACGGGGATTTTGAACCAACGAAAGCGAGCAGCGGTGCGGAACCGCTATAAAATCCGCAATTTAAAATTAACTGACAACAATAAAGTTGCCTTTGCTGCCTGATTAAGGCGGCCGTCCGACCGAAGAGTACCGCGGCTTCGTGAGGGCGTCATTCAGCGGTGAACGTGAATATCCGCTTCGGCTCTCGGCGGGTATCATGACTAAAGAGCCTACCGTGTTTTCCGCCTGACAACCGGCTGAATACCCGGGAAATTTAACGATTGTCTGCGCTCGGAGACGTCGTTGGGAATTGATTTTCGGACGCGAGTTCGACTCTCGCCGCCTCCACCAGAAAAGACTCATCTTTTGGTAGACAAAAGATGAGTCTTTTCAACTAAATCCACCCTATCGGGTGGGTGAAATATTGCTTCGCAATGTGAAATTCACTTCGTGAGTGAAATCCGCCTCGACGGCGGGTGGGTGGATTTAATTTCACCGAGCGTGAAGCGCTCGATTTCATCCGAGGACTTTCGTCCGAGGATTTCACCGCGGCTTGCCGCGATTTCATCGCAATACCTTTCGGGGCGTCTTTTGTTATTCTTGTATTTCAGGAGGAGAGTCGAACAGGACGGTTTTGCAAGGCAAAATGCCGAAC
>JAGAAE010000097.1 GCA_017615405.1 Clostridia bacterium
CAAGTGTAATATACTTTTCGGTCATCGATCTGACCTCTTTTGCACGAGTAACGGTAGTCTCTATCTTTCCGTTTTCGAGAAGATAGGTAACCATTGCGCGAAGCATAGCGGTTCTTTGATCGCTGGTCCTTCCAAGTTTACGAGTACCCGGCATAAATATCACTCCTTTTCTTATTCGTCTTCTTTCTTAAGGGTATGACCGAAGGATTCAAGCTTGGCGATAACCTCTTCAAGAGATTTACGTCCGAGATTTCTGACCTTCATCATATCCTCTTCGGTTTTTCCGATAAGGTCTTGAACCGTATTGATACCTGCACGTTTAAGGCAGTTATAACTTCTGACCGAAAGGTCAAGTTCATCGATGGTGAGATCGAGGACCTTTTCCTTCTCGTCATTGTCTTTTTCCGCCAGAATTCCCTCGGTTTCTCTGACGCCCTCGGTAAGATCGAGGAACAACTCAAAGTGCTCGATAAGGATCTTCGCGGAAAGTGATACCGCCTCATTAGCGGAGATCGAACCGTCGGTCCAAACCTCGAGAGTTAATTTACCTTTATCGACAACGTTTCCGACACGGGTGTTGTCAACGGTAAAATTAGATTTAAGAACAGGTGTGTAGATCGAGTCGACCGGAATAACTCCGATAACGGTCTGCGCCGGCTTGTTCTGATCAGCCGTAACGTAGCCTCTGCCCTTTTCAAGCGTCATCTCCATATTGAGCTTTGCGCCTTCATCGAGGGTAGCGATATACATATCCTGATTAAGGATCTCAACCTCGGAATCCGCCTTGATATCGGCGGCGGTAACTACACAAGGTCCTTCTGCTTCAATATAAACTCTTTTCTGCTCATCGCAGTGGAGCTTCGAAATAAGACCTTTGAGGTTAAGGATTATCTCGGTAACGTCTTCCTTCACACCGGGAACGGTTGAAAACTCATGAAGAATACCGTCGATCTTAACCGTTGTAACGGCAACCCCGGGGAGAATGGAAAGGAGGACCCTTCTCATACTGTTTCCGAGCGTTGTAGCATAACCTCTCTCAAGAGGCTCCATTACAAATTTACCGTACTTACCGTCATCGGTAAGTTCAAGGGTTTCGATCCTGGGCTTTTCAATTTCTATCATTAAAAGCTCCGTTTCTCCGCATAAATATATTTTTTAATACACATACGACGCAAGATGCGGACTGAATCGTACGGGAGACTATTATCTTGAATAGTACTCAACGATAAGCTGTTCGTCAACAGGCGCTTCGATCTGCTCGCGGGTCGGAAGATTAACGATCTTCGCCTCGAGTTTTTCGCGGTCAACGTCGATCCACTCGGGAACGGGCTTAGCCTTGTTTGCTTCGATAACGTTCTTCATCTTTTCGGTGCCGCGCGCTTTTTCACAAACCGCAACAACATCACCCGCTTTGAGAAGATAGGAAGCGATATCAACGCGTGAACCGTTTACTAAGAAATGACCGTGACCTACAAGCTGTCTGGCTTCGGCTCTCGAAGAAGCGAAACCGACTCTGTAAACAACGTTATCAAGGCGGCTTTCGAGAATTCTCAAAAGGTTATCACCTGTAACGCCCTGTTTTCTTTCAGCAACGTCAAAATAATGACGGAACTGACCTTCCTGAACACCATAGAAACGTCTTGCAGTCTGCTTAGCACGAAGCTGCAAGCCATATTCGGATGACTTCTTTCTACCCTGTCCGTGCTGGCCGGGAGCATAGCCCCTGATGCCGATCGAACATTTATCAGAATAGCAGCGCTCGCCCTTTAAGAACAACTTCTGTCCCTCGCGGCGGCAAAGTCTGCAAACTGCACCGGTATATCTTGCCATCTGTTACACCTCCAAAAAATTTGTAACTTTGATTTTTAATTATACGCGTCTTCTCTTGGGAGGACGGCAGCCGTTATGAGGGATCGGGGTAACGTCTTTGATCATATTTACCTCTAAACCTGCCGACTGCAAAGCACGAATGGCAGCCTCACGGCCTGCACCCGGGCCCTTAACGTAAACTTCAACAGTTTTAAGACCGTGCTCCATCGCCGCTTTTGCCGCCATCTCGGCTGCGCTCTGCGCTGCGAAAGGAGTAGACTTCTTGGAACCACGGAATCCGAGTTCACCGGCGGACGCCCAGGAAAGAGCATTACCCTGTGTGTCGGTGATGGTAACTATTGTATTGTTGAAGGTTGACTGAATATGAGCCGCTCCGCGTTCAATGTTTTTCTTTTCACGACGACGGCGAGAACCGCTCGTCTTTTTAGCAGTAGCCATTTATTCTTTCCTCCTACTTACTTTTTCTTGTTCGCAATCGTTCTCTTCGGACCCTTACGAGTACGGGCGTTCGTTTTAGAACGCTGACCTCTTACGGGGAGCCCTTTACGATGACGAATTCCGCGATAACTACCAATTTCGATAAGTCTCTTAATGTCAAGATTTACGGTACGACGACGGTCACCTTCGACCTGAAGGTTATGGTCGATATACTCACGAAGCTTGGAAATATCGTCCTCTGACAAATCCTTTACTCTTGTATCGGGGTTAACGCCGGTACTTTCAAGGATCTTTTTAGATGTTGTAAGACCTATTCCGTAGATATAAGTGAGCCCGATTTCGACTCGCTTCTCGTTCGGAAGGTCAACACCAGCAATACGTGCCATTTGTTAAAGCACCTCCATTTAAAGTTTTGAGTAAAATTTAACCCTGACGCTGTTTGTGCTTCGGGTTCTCACAGATAACCATGACTTTACCCTTACGTTTAATGACTTTGCATTTTTCGCAAATCCTTTTTACAGAAGGTCTGACTTTCATTTGGATTTACCTCCTAATTTTTTACCTATTATTTCGAACGCCATGTTATGCGTCCCTTAGACAGGTCGTACGGGGACATTTCGACCGTTACCTTATCGCCGGGAAGGATACGGATGAAGTTCATCCTCAACTTTCCCGAGATGTGAGCAAGGATCTGATGTCCGCCTTGGATTTCTACCTTGAACATTGCGTTAGGCATTGCCTCAACAACGGTGCCTTCGATTTCTATCATATCTGATTTCGACATATTATTATCTCTCCCTTAATAGTTTCTGTTCATCATCAGTCATCCGGATCGGTCATAATTTTCGGACCGCTCTTTGTTATGACTATTGTATGCTCAAAATGTGCGGATAAGGATCCGTCTGCTGTCAGTACGGTCCATCCGTCGGGTTGGACCGAAACACCGTATCTGCCGGCATTGACCATCGGCTCTATCGCTATGGTCATACCCGGAAGCAGGCGTATTCCTCTGCCGGGAGTTCCGAAATTAGGTACTTCGGGGGGTTCGTGCATCTTCGTTCCTATGCCGTGACCGACAAAGTCGCGAACTACCGAAAATCCCCGCTCCTCGACAAACTCCTGAACCGCGTGACCGATATCACCGATCCTGCCGCCGGGACGCGCCGCCTCAATGCCTTTGTAAAGACTTTGCCTTGTCACGTCCATCAGCCGCTTTGCCTCGCTCGAAACCTCGCCGCAGGCAAAAGTGGCGGCATTATCGCCGTGATACCCTTCATACATTGCGCCTAAGTCGACACTCACTATGTCGCCGGCACAAATTTTACGGTTTTTGGAAGGTATGCCGTGAATGACCTCGTTGTTGATTGATATACAAGCGGTCGCCGGGTAGCCTTCATAGTTTTTGAAGTTGGGAACTGCTCCGCAGCTTCTTATAAACCTTTCGGCCAACTCGTCGAGCTCGGCAGTCGTTATGCCGGGCTCAACCGCTTTGCCAACTAATTGTAATGCTTTTGCCGATATTTTACAAGCCTCGCGCATTATCTTCAACTCGCGATCGGTTTTAAGCACTATCATGTTATATCTCCGAAAGTGCCTTCAAGACTAAGGCGGTCGTGTCCTTGACGTCGTCCTGACCTTCGACTAAAAGCAACTTTTCTTTGGAATTGTAATAATCTTTAAGCGGCTCGGTCTGTTCATGGAAGACGTGAAGTCTGTTAAGAACGGTCTCGGGCTCGTCGTCCTTACGGATAACGAGGTTGCCGCCGCAGGAATTACAAATTCCTTCTTTTAAGGGTTTTTTAAACTCGGTGTGATAACTTGCACCGCACTTTTCGCAGACCCTTCTGCCCGACATACGTTTTACTATCTCCTCGTCCGCGACCTCGATGGAGAGGGCGGCGTCGATGGCGATATCCATATTGTCAAGCGCTTGCGCCTGCGGGATGGTACGGGGAAAACCGTCTAAAATAAAGCCGTTTTTGCAGTCATCTTCCGAGAGGCGTTCCTTGATGATACCGATAACGATATCATCGGGGACCAGTTCACCCTTCTCGGTATATTCCTTTGCTTTAAGACCCATCTCCGTGCCGTTTTTTAATGCGGCACGAATGATATTTCCGGTGGAAATAGTCGGGATCTTATAGGTTTCGGAAATTATTTCCGCCTGGGTACCCTTTCCGGCACCAGGTGCTCCCAATAGAATAAGTTTCATAGGATCCACCTTAATCGAGGAAGCCTTTATAGTGGCGCATCATCATCTGCGATTCAAGGTTCTGAACCGTATCGAGGGCTACGCCGACCATAATCAGTATCGAAGTACCGCCGATCGAAATGTTTCCGATGCCGCCGATATTACCCATAGCGATCGGGAGAATAGCGACGACGCTTAAAAACAATGCTCCGAGCAGGGTTATTCTCGACAAGATCTTCGAAATGAAGTCCGAAGAGGGTTTGCCGGGACGAATGCCGGGGATCGATCCGCCGTTTTTACGCAGGTTGTTTGCCATTTCAACAGGATTGAACTGAATGGTCGTATAGAAATACGCAAACGCGATGATCATGATGAAATAGAGGACTGCGTAGAAAACGCCACGCGTACTGAAGAGTACCATTACCTTATACCAGGTAGGAGCGTTATAATTATTGTAGTTGTTTCCGGCAAATGAAAGGATCATGGTCGGAAGCATAAGAATGGAAGAAGCAAAGATTATCGGCATAACGCCCGACATATTGACCTTGATCGGAATATGGGTGTTCTGTCCGCCGTACATCTTGTTACCGACTACCCTTTTTGCATACTGGACCGGGATCCTGCGCTCGGCGTTGGTCATC
>JAGAAE010000098.1 GCA_017615405.1 Clostridia bacterium
AGGCTTTTCTTAACGCCGGCGTCAGAATAGTTTTAAAAGACCTCAGAAAGAATTCCGACACCTTCCAGAAAGAGGATGACTTCTGTTTTGAAGGAGGAATAAGATCCTACGTTGAATTCCTTCTTTCAAAGATAAAGAAGGATCCGCTCAACGAAAAGGTCATATATTTATCCGGAAGCAAGAAAAACGAGACCGCCGAGATAGCTCTTATGTGGTCAACGGCTTACGATAATAAGATAATGTCCTTTGCAAACACACTACATACCATTGACGGCGGTACCCACGAACAGGCATTTAAACAGACCGTAACGAGGGTTCTTAATAAATACGCTCACGATTTCAACAAAATAAAGGATTCGGCAGACAATCTTAAAGGCGATGACGTTATGGAAGGTCTTATTGCCGTCGTTTCGGTAAAACTTCCCGACGCCCAGTTTGAAAGCCAGACCAAAGCAAAACTCGGAAACACCTCGATAGGACAACTTGTAAGAGAAATAGTAAACGATCAACTTTACCGTTTCTTTGAGGAAAACCCGAGCGAATCGAAGATAGTTATCGAAAAAGCGATCGCCGCTTCAAACGCAAGAGAAGCCGCGCAAAAGGCAAGAGACGCCTCGAGAAACAAATCGGGAATAAGCGGAAAAGCGAGAATGCCCGAAAAATTAAAGGACTGTATTTCAAGCGATGCCACTAAAACGGAACTCTTTATCGTCGAGGGAGACAGTGCGGGAGGCAGCGCCGTTGAAGGAAGAAACTCGACCTATCAGGCGATCCTTCCTCTTTGGGGTAAGATGCTTAACGTCGAAAAGGCAAGAGAGGATAAGGTTTACGGAAACGATAAACTGACCCCCGTCGTCGTGGCGCTCGGTACCGGAATAGGCGAACACTTTGATATTACGAAACTTCGCTATGATAAGATAGTTATTATGGCGGATGCCGACGTCGACGGATCGCATATCAGAACACTTCTTTTGACATTCTTCTTCCGCTATATGCCGGAACTCATCGAAACGGGGCATATCTATTTAGCCCAGCCTCCCCTTTTCAGGGTCGCAAAGGGAAAGAAGTATTACGATGCCTTTACCGAAGAGGAAAGGGATAGATATATTGAAGAACTCGGCGGAAACGTCGACGTCCAAAGATACAAAGGTCTTGGTGAAATGGATCACGACCAGCTTTGGGAAACGACCCTTGACCCTGAACACAGAACGATGCTCCGCGTAAATATGGCGGATGCGGCGCTTGCCGATGAGGTATTTACAATGCTTATGGGCGAAGAGGTCGAGCCGAGAAGAAGATTTATTGAAGAAAATGCAATTTTTGCAACCGATCTTGATATTTAAAGGAGGGAATAGAAAATGCCTAAACAGGAAAACATATATTGGCCGGACGACAGTACGACAAATATTCAACCGGTCGAAATAGTTGACGAAGTCAAGACAAGTATGCTTCAGTATTCCATGTCGGTTTTGGTAGGCCGTGCTATTCCCGACGTAAGGGACGGACTTAAACCCGTTCACAGAAGAATACTTTATACCATGTATGAAAACGGGCTTACCCCCGACAAGGCATACAGAAAATGCGCTGATACCGTCGGTGCCGTGCTCGGTAGATATCATCCTCACGGCGACGCGTCGGTTTATGACGCGATGGTAAGAATGGCGCAGGATTTCTCACTCCGTTATCCGCTTATCGACGGACACGGAAACTTCGGTAACATCGACGGTTACGCCCCTGCCGCCTACCGTTATACCGAGTCGAGAATGAACCGTCTTTCCCACAGTATGCTTGACGATATCGACAAGGAAACGGTCGATTTTGTTCCGAACTACGATAACCGCTTAAAAGAGCCGGAGGTTTTGCCGGTTCGTTTCCCGCAGCTTCTCGTCAACGGATCTTCGGGTATCGCCGTCGGTATGGCGACCGAGATCCCGCCCCATAATCTGGGCGAAGTTATTGACGGAATGTGCTGTCTTATAGATAACCCGGACGCCGAACTTCAGGAAATTTGTCAATTTATCAAAGGACCTGATTTCCCGACCGGCGGTATCATTATGGGAAGAAGCGGAATTCGTGCCGCATATGCTACCGGAAGAGGAAAGATAGTTATCCGCGGCAAAGCCGAGATCGAAGAAACCAAAAACGGGCATTTCAGGATCATTATTTCCGAGATCCCCTATAAGGTCAAAAAACAGGACCTTGTCAAGGCGATATACGATCTTGCCGCCGACAAGAAGATAGAGGGAATTGACGACGTCGTCGACTATTCTTCCAAGAGAGACGGCGGTATAAGGATCATAGTCGACCTCAAAAGGGACGCAAATCCGCAGGTCGTTCTGAATAAACTTTACAAAAACACCTCGCTTCAAACAACGATAGGCGTTATCCTGCTTGCCATTGTGAACGGAAGACCACAGGTCCTGACCCTTAAAGAGATGCTTCAGAACTGCATCGACTTCCAATGCGACATAATAAGACGCAGAACGTCTTTCGAGAGAAGGAAGGCCGCCGAACGAGCCCATATTTTAGAGGGACTTAAGGTAGCTCTTGACTTTATCGACGAGGTCATAGCGATAATCAGAGGCAGCAAGACGATAGCCGAAAGTAAGGATGCCTTGACCGAAAGATTCGGGCTTGACGACATTCAGACGACAGCCATCGTTCAGATGCAGCTCGGAAAGCTTGCCGGAATGGAAAAGCAGAAGATCCTCGACGAACTCAAGGAAAAACTTGACTTTATCAAGGAATGTGACGAGATCCTTGCCGACGAAAAGAAGATACTCGACATTGTCAAAACCGAGGCTCTTAATCTTCGCGATAAGTATTCGGACGACAGAAGGACCGAGATCTCCGACGTTTTGGGAGAGGTCGATATCGAAGACCTTATTCCCGAGGAAGAGTGTGTCATAACAAAGACGGTCAACGGCTATATCAAGCGTCTGCCCGCCGACACCTATTCCGTCCAGCATCGCGGCGGCAGAGGAATAACCGGAATGACGACCCGCGCGGATGACGTTGTTGAGAATATGTTTGTCTGCTCTTCGCACGACAGGATCATGCTCTTCTCAAATTTCGGGCGTGCATATCGCATAAAGGCATATGAGATCCCCGAAGGATCGAGAACGGGCAAAGGAATGAACATCATTAACGTTATCCCGCTTATGCCGGAGGAAAAAATAACCGTTATTATCCCGGTTACAAAGACCGACGAAGAGGAAAGATATATCTGTATGGTAACCAAGAAGGGTGTCATAAAGAGAACGCGTCTTTCCGACTTCAAGAATACGAGAAAGAGCGGTATTATCGCGATAAATATCGACGAAGACGACGAACTTTGCAATGTTCGTATGACCTCCGGTGAGGATAGTCTTCTTGTCGCGACCAAGAAGGGCTTTGCCATAAGATTCAACGAGACCCAGGCGCGTTCGATGGGCAGAACGGCGAGGGGCGTCAAGGCGATAACCCTTCGTCCGGGAGATTCGGTCGAAGATATCGCGATATGCTATGAAAACACCAAGCTTCTTACCATAACCGAAACCGGTTACGGAAGGATATCGGACGTTTCGTATTACAGGCTCCAATCCCGCGGAGGAAAGGGTCTTATCAACTACAAGGTCGATAAATACGGCGACGTTGCCGCCGTTCTTCCGGTAACGAAAGAAGAGGACATTATAATGATAGCCTCCAACGGTATCGTTATCCGCATATTTGCCGGCGCCGTTTCCGAATTTGCCCGACCCGCGAAGGGCGTCAGGGTCATGAGGGTCGCCGAAGGCGAGAAGATCCTTTCGGTTGCTTTGGCTGAGCACGACGAAGCCGAGGTCAACGATGCTCCCGAAGAGGCTGATGCCGATGCGGGCACCGTCGACGCCGAGCCTGAAAACGACGCGGAGTAATACACTGAATATCTGCCGCCTTTATTCAAGGCGGCAGAAAAAGCCATATCTTTACACTCTTTTTTGATAACAGGGTGATATTATGATACAAAACGACGAACAAAACTATTCCGAAAACCAAACAAACGACCAAAACGTTGCCTTCGACGCATCCTATATCGGTGAACTGCTTACAATGACGAAGAGCAAAATGGAAGAGAGACGGAAGAAAACCGAGATCAGAAGACTTTCCTGGTTGACGGGAGTTCCGTTTTTGCTTGTCTTTCTTTTTACAATGTTTTGGAAGACGATCTTCTTTGCCGTTGTAGACCTGCTGTCCATCAGTCGGCAGTCGGTAGCAGACTTTTTTTCAAGTTCCGTAAATCAGGACCTTCTTTCGGTTATTATTTCGAGCTTTATTTTTATAGTTTTCTTTTCTCCGGCGATTAAAATTTCAAAAAGACGGGCATCCGACGTCCTTTCTTTTAAAAAACCCGAAAAAGGAACTGTTCTGCCGCTTGTTCTTATCGGATTTTCGTTTTGTATGTTTGCAAACATATTAAACAACCAATTTGCCGCGTTTTTTGAGAGTTTCGGAACAAAATACAGCGTCGGGTCGTCGCGTCCCGAGATTTCCGTCCTTTCGTTTGTAATGTCGGTTATTTCGACGGCGATTATCCCCGGTCTTGTCGAAGAATACGCATGTCGAGGCGTTATAATGGGGATCTTACTTCCCTACGGCGAGGGTTTTGCCTTGCTTTCTACCGCCATCATTTTCGGGGTTATGCACGGGAACTTCGAGCAAATGCCCTTTGCGTTTTTAGTAGGAATAATCCTCGGATATATCCGTATAAAATCGGGCTCTTTGTGGCCGTGTATCCTCGTCCACTCCTTAAACAATCTCTTTTCGGTCCTGGTTCAGTTCGCCGGTTTTTATATTTCGGTTCAGGAGCGAAATGTCCTTCAATTAGGGCTTCTGGTATTATCGTTCATAGTCGGGCTTGTTGCAACGTTTGTTTTTACAAAAAATGAATCGGCGCTCCGACTCGACAAGAAGGTAACTTATATCAAAGAAAAAGACAAGTATAAATGGTTTTTTACCTCCCCCGTTATGATAGTTGCCCTGTTAGGGCATTTCGGTATGTCGTTCAAGTATTTTTCATGAAAGAGGCGAGAAAATGTTTTCATTAACAAAAGCCGGCGTTGCCGCAGGCGATATCAAGGTCATCGTTACGATGCTCTTTATAATTGCCGTTTTCAGCACATTTATTTCCTTTATGCTTTCGGTAGCAAACGCGCTCGGCATCTATGAAATGACAAAAACGCTCGGCATCAAAAGCAAATGGTTCGCCTTTTTCCCCTTCTTTCAGTCGGTTGCGCTCGGAAAACTTGCCGATTGTGCAAAAGGTACGCCGAGGACCTTTTTCAGAAGAATGCTGATCATACTGAACGTCTTATATTTTGCGTTGTTTTTGATTGGTATTTGCGCCTTCCTTCTCGGATTTGTCGATACCGTTTTTGCCGCTGATAAAATCCTGACCAACAACGGAACGATCAAGGCGAACATTTTAAGTTCCCTTATAGCCCCCGGTATCATACTTTTTGCGGGAGCCGTTGTCCATCTGGTTTACAGGATAGTCTATTACATCGCTCTATTCAGGATTTTTTCGGCGTTTGTCCCGAACAGCGCGGTCGTTTATACCGTTCTTTCGATCTTGTTTCCTTTCTTGGCGCCGATCTTTCTTTTCTTTATAAGAAAAAACAAACCGATTTTCCCAAGACGAGACGGATATATTTATTTTACCGAGGGATAAATGGTGAACAAAAAATATATGAACGACGCGCTTTTGCTCGCAAAAGAGGCGTTTGATAACGGCGAGATCCCCGTCGGAGCGGTGATCGTCAAGGATGGAAAGATAATCTCGTCCGGACGAAACAGACGCGAAGAGAAGAAAAATGCCCTGTCTCATGCCGAGATCGAAGCGATAAACTCCGCCTGCAAGGCGCTTGAAAGCTGGCGGCTTGACGGATGCGAGATATACGTGACCCTCGAGCCATGCCCGATGTGCATGGGGGCAATTCTTGATTCGCGCATCGATACCCTCGTTTTCGGAGCCTTTGATCTTGACGGCGGTTGTGCCGATAGTGTATTAAGGCTTCAAGATCATATAAATTCCTCAAAACTTTCGGTTTTCGGGGGGATCTGCGAGGAAGAATGCAAAAAACTTATCGTAGACTTTTTCGGCGTGGTGAGAAACCGTGAATAAAAGGGAAAACATAATAAAGATTTTTAACGACTGCGGCATAAAAGATGTTTCATTTTGTTCTTTTTTGCCGCTTTCGAATATGCTGATAGAATGTGCTCAAAAAAGGCGCATACCGGATGGCGCAAAAACGGTTATGGTATGTTTTCTTCCCTATAAGGTTAAAGAAGAGCCGCCGAAAAACATAAGC
>JAGAAE010000099.1 GCA_017615405.1 Clostridia bacterium
GCCCGGCTGCTATATAACTATGAGCCGGTTAAAGCGGCTGCATATCGAACTTGAAAATAAACTCTATTTTACCGAAAAAATATGTTCCGCGGCGGCGATAAACGGACTTATGGATTATCCTGCCGAAAAGTTAAACGGCGTGACCGAGGATCTTCTTAACAGTGAATTCCACGACGTTTTGCCCGGAACGGTCATAAAATCCGGCGAGGAAAACGGAATAATGATACTCCACCACGGTCTGCTTGACGCCGAAAGAATGACCACCCGCGCATTTTTTGCAATGCTGGCGACCGAGCCGCCCGCAAAGGAGGGCGAATATCCCGTATTTGCCTTTAATCCGCACCCTTACGAGCTTGATACCGACATAGAATGTGAATTTATGCTCGCCGACCAAAACTGGGACACCGAGGCAGTTTCCTTTGTTAAGGTTTATGATAATGACAATAATCTCCTGACCTCTCAGGTTATAAAAGAGGAAAGCAATATTAACGTCGACTGGCGCAAACGTATCATTTTCCCCGCAAAACTAAAGCCGACGTCGATAAACCGTTTCCGCTTTGAGGTCGATTATATTAAGCAGGATAAGAAGATCGAAGAGGCTTATATTGTAAAAGACGATCATAAATATATCGAGGTCGACCGTGAAACAGGACTTCTTAAAAGTTTTTGTATCGACGGAAAAGAATATATTCATAACGCCTTTCAGCCCGTTTCCTTTGACGATAACGCCGACCCGTGGGCAATGTCCGCCGAGCAGTTAAAGCATATCGGCGACAACCCTCGGAATTTCGGTTTATGCAAAAAACCGAAGGGCGTTTTCAGAGGGCTTAAAAGTATCGAGGTCATCGAAAACGGCGACGTATTCTTAGGTATCGAAGCGTTTTTTGAGAAAGACAACAGCAAGGTTCAGGTCAAATACAAGATATACAAAGACCGAGATTATGTTGACGTTGACGTTACGGTATTCTGGCAGGATATCGATAAACTTTTAAGGCTTCAAATACCTATAAATGCAAAAGGAAAACTTATCGGGCAGACCGCTTACGGCACGGATGATTTGTTTACAGACGGCAGAGAAAACGTTTCGCACAGGTTTATCGCCCTCGATAATGACGGCGAATGTTTGGCGATATTCAATAACTGCACCTATGGCTCCATGTTTGAAAATGACTCGCTTTATATCTCACTTTTGCGCGGTGCTGCTTACTGTACGCATCCTATCCCCGACAGGCAGTTAGTCCCCGAAAACAGGTATATTAAGCGGATCGACCAATGCGAGCATACCTATTCTTTCAGAATTGCGGTTACCAAAAGGGAAGAACTCGAACGAATGGCGCTTGAATTCAATCAAAGACCCTTCGTTCAGAACGTTTTCCCGATAGCGAGCAAACCTGCAAAAGAGCTAAAACCCCTTGTTGTCGGGAACGGTGATATCGTTCTTGCCGCTATGAAAAAATCCGATGAAGGTAAGGGCTACATTCTACGCCTTTTCAACAATTCGGAAAATCCGGCAAAAACCTTAATAACGTTGGGCGACGCAAAAGGCGAACTTGCGTTTGAAAAATATGAAGTTAAAACCGTTGTTTTTGATGGCGGCTTTAAAGAGAATAAACAATTAAAAATATAAAATACGGAGGAAAAACTTATGAAAACGATCAAGGAGAAATATTTGGTAGTAGGAGCCGATTTTGCTGGTTATCCGCTTAAAGAGGCGGTTTGCGACCATCTTCGCAAAAAGGGTTGGAAGATAACCGACTTAGGCGTTACAGCCGACAGCGACCCTGATAAGGATACCGACCTTATGTTCCATAGAATAGGACTTCGCGTAGGTGCCGAGATATCCGAGGGCAATTTTGAAAGGGCGCTTCTTTTCTGCGGCACCGGTATGGGCATCCATATCGCCGCAAGCAAATGCCCCCACGTTCACGCGGGCGTTGTTGAAAGCGTTCCCGCCGCACTTCGTGCAATCACCGGAAACGGCGTAAACGTTCTCGCTATGGGCGCTTTCTACGTCGCTCCTCAGATGGGCTGCGATATCGCCGACGCTTACCTTGGCGCAGAACTCGGCAGCGGCTATGAATGGTGGCATAATTTCTATGAGTTCCATAAACTCGCCGTTGACGAGCTTGAAGCCTTCGATTATGAAGAATTCAAGAAAAACGGCTTTAAGGTCAAGAAATTAGGCGATTATCCGCTTAAACTTGAAACAAAACCGGAGTAATAATGAACAAGGAAATCAGCAATTCGATTATCTATAACGTCTATCCGACCTCGTTTTTCGACAGCAACGGCGACGGGATTGGCGATATAAAGGGAATAACCGAAAAACTTGAATATATAAAGCAGTTTGCCGATATAGTCTGGATAAACCCAATTTATAAATCGCCCTTTCGCGACGGTGGCTATGATATCGAGGATTACTATGAAATAGACGAAAAGTTCGGCACCGTAGATGACGTAAAGGCGTTGACCGATAAGGCGCATTCGCTTGGATTAAAGGTGCTTTTTGACCTTGTTGTCGGGCACACGTCGGATAAACACAAGTGGTTTATCGAGTCTCAAAAAGCCGACAAAAATGAATATAGTGATTACTACGTTTGGAACGACGATGTTTTCGGCGAATGCCCCTATAAGCATATAAGCGGAAACAGCGAACGAAACGGAAACTATCTTATAAATTTTTTCTGCTTCCAGCCGGCGCTTAATTTCGGCTTTGCGGAAAAGAAATATGATTGGCAAAATCTTTATACCGACAAAGTTTGTGAAAAAGTTCATAACGAGGTCATAAAGATTTGCAAATACTATCTCGCGTTAGGCGTTGACGGATTTCGCGTCGACCTTGCAAACAGTATCGTAAAGGATGATACTGCCGGCAAATGCTCCTGCGAGGTGTGGCGCAAGATATTCGGCGCCGTAAGACGGGAATACCCTTCGGCAATTTTACTTTCGGAATGGGGAGAGCCGAAATACGCCGTTACAAACGGTGATTTCGATATAGATTTTTTGACCCATTGCTATAACGAGGGATATAATAACCTTTTCAGGAAAGAAGCCGGGACAAATGTTTTCAAAAGCGAAGGTGACAGTTTCTTTCGCAGAGACGGAAAAGGCGAGGCGGATACGTTTTTTGACTATTTCCTCGATAACCTTCAAAAGACAAAAGACAAAGGCTATATATCCGTCCCGAGCGGAAACCACGATCTGCCGAGGATATCCATAGGCAGAACACCCGACGAACTTAAAACCGTTTTTGCCTTTATCTTGGCGCTTCCTAATATCCCGACGATCTATTACGGCGACGAGATCGGAATGCCTTA
>JAGAAE010000100.1 GCA_017615405.1 Clostridia bacterium
ATCATCACGACCGCAATCTACGTCTTTATCATCCTTCTTTCGGTCACCGCATATCCGGCAAGATATTCAAACTGGTTTCAGTATATAAACGATATCCGGAATTTAAAAGGAATTGAAGCATTGCCTGCGTTTTACGCAGCGGGTCATTATCTCGGTAATACGGGGCTTGTTCTGCTGTTTTCGTCGCTTTTTGCACTTGTTGCTACCAGTCTTATTGCTAATACGTGGGCTTTGAGCCGACTTATGTATGCCGTCGGTCAGGATTCGATCATTCCCGAAAGATATGCTAAACTCAATAAAAAAGGAATTCCGGCGAGGGCTATAATGTCCATAGCCGTAATATCGCTCCTTATTCCGTTCCTCGGTCGTTCCGCCATCGGTTGGATCGTCGACGTAACGACGATAATCGCGACGCTGCTCTATGGATTTATCTCCATGGCAACGATAAAGTGCGCGAAGATAAACAAAGACAAAAGAGAAATGATAGCGGGCATTATAGTGCTTGCGGTCATGATAATTTTCGGAGCCGCTTTGCTTCTGCCGGGGCTTAATTCCAGTTCGCTTGAACCCGAAACCTACCTTCTTTTCATACTCTGGTGCGTTTTCGGAATGATCTTCTTCCATAGGGTCATCAGAAAGGATAATGCAAGGCGTTTCGGAAAAGCGATCATTGTTTGGATCGTTTTCGTAACCCTTATCATCTTCCTCGGCATCGTATGGATGGACAGGATAAGCGATAACGCGGCGCATCAGGCTATGGCATCGCTCGAAAAGTATCATAACGGCACCGCATCCTCCGAGATACTTGCTATGAGCGAAAAGGATTATCTTGCCCTTCTGAACAAGCAGATAGAACGCACGAGTCTTTTGAGCATTTATGCCGTTATCGGTTTGTTCGGCGTTTCGGTCGGCGGGTTTATCAGCAACTATTTCTTTATGAAAAAATACGAAACGAAGCTTGAAAATGACGTTGCGGCAAAAACAGAGCATATTATCAATATGCAGAACGACCTCGTTGTAGGTATGGCGGCGATGGTGGAAAGCCGCGACAACTCGACCGGCGGTCATATCAAGCGCACAAGCGACGTCGTAAGGATACTTGTGGCCGAAATGGAAAAGGACAAAAACCTTGATATAAGTGAAGAATTCTATAAAAACGTTATAAAAGCCGCACCGATGCACGATCTCGGAAAAATAGCGGTCGACGATGAAATACTTAGAAAACCCGGAAGGTTTACGCCTGAAGAATACGAAATAATGAAGACCCACGCCAAGGAAGGCGCAAAGATCGTTTCGGATATCCTCAAAAATATCGACGACGAAAACTTTAAGCGCATTGCCGAGAATATGGCTCATTATCATCACGAAAGATTTGACGGTATGGGCTATCCCGAAAAGCTAAAGGGAAATGAGATTCCGCTTGAAGCAAGGATAATGGCAATAGCGGACGTTTACGACGCCCTCGTTTCAAAGCGTGTTTATAAGGAAAAAATGACCTTTGATGAGGCGGATAAAATAATCTTGTCGGGTATGGGGACCCAGTTTGACGGACAATTAGAGGCGTATTACATCAAGGCGCGTACGAAACTTGAAGAGTATTATTCTTCTTTGAGTGCCTGAAATAGCGATCATTACCTCTTTGGACGGTGTATTCCGAAAAAGGGGATGAATATTAGACAAAGGCTGTGTGAATATGGAAAAAATATTAAAAACCATTCGAAACTACTTTTGTTACTGCGGAATTGAAAAAGAAGAGTATAAGGCAATAAAGCGAGACACTTTCATCTCAAATTACAGGATCTGGCGGATCCTTCACTGCCTGATGACCGTGTTTTTCGCCGCACTGTTCATCGATACTTTGGTCAGCCGCATGATGCGTGAAAACAGCATAGTTTATCTTTTATCGTTCGTATATTCGGCGCTTGTGACCTTTGTATTCTTTAAACTTAAGAAGGACTCGGTCATTGCTCAGATCCTGATTTATTTATCAATAATGTTCCTGTTCGTGTTTTCGTCGTTTATTACCCAGAACAATCCTAAAATTCCCGCTACGACCTTTTTTGTAATGCTGGTCATAACGCCGATGTTTATGATCGACCGACCTTATTTTATGGGTATGGTTCTTACCGTCGCGTCGACCGGATTTGCAACGTGGATGTATTTTGTCAAGCCTTACAAAATCTGGGAACTGGATTTCAGCAATCTTGTCATTTTTTATCCTCTCGGTATTGTTCTCCACGTTGTTTCAAACTCGGTCCGCATAAGAGAGTTTGTCCTCAGAAGAAAGATCAATATCCAGAAGGATACGGATGAAACAACGGGGCTTAAAAACAAAGGCGCTCTTACGAGAGCGATAGATAAATACTTAAAGGATGAAACTAAGGAGAAGGGAATACTGTTTGTTTCGGATATCGATCAGTTCAAGAAGATAAACGACACGTACGGACACGATATCGGCGATCGTGTTATAGGCGATTTCGGTAAACTTTTGAAGGATTATTTTAAAAACGATGAGATCGTCGGACGTTTCGGCGGAGACGAGTTTATCATCTTTATTAAGAATACCGATAATGGCGAAACGGCACTTAACACGGCAAATGAAATTGTTACCAGCGCCGCCGAACAGATCGAAATGCCCGATGAGAATCAAAAATTCAGCATCAGCATCGGCATAGCGCTTTATCGCGGAGTTGAAAAGAACTATACCGAATTGTTCAAAAAGGCGGATATGGCACTTTATAAGGTAAAATCCGACCCTGATAGTCAGTTTACGATATACGAGAATTGATCTAAGCGACAAAAAAGCCCTTGCGTTCGTGCAAGGGCTCGGTTTATTGATGAACCATATGGCAAACTCCGACGTCGGAAACGGCGTCGATTTGTTTTTCCGGTGATATGTACGGCGAAAAAACTATATATGAGAAATTCCGACGGATGAAATCACAGGGGAGTCGAACCTGCTTCGGTTTTTGTCTAAAAATGCCAATTTTAATGTAATGACCTCAACAAGATGTAAGTATCTCAAAAAAATTTAATAAAATTTGCAAGACGAGATTGACAAAACGACAATTATATGGCAAAATATATATGATTAAAGTTCGACCGCCGCTGACGTTTTTTGACATCGAGCGATAAAACCCGGCTGCGGTGGAAAGTTTATTCCCGTCCGTCGGTATCCGATGGCGGGGCCGGGCGTTCAGCCGATGAAAAAAGGAGAGCGTGGAATTGAAAAAGATCAGGGTCCTGTTTCCTTACGTTGAAGCCGGCTACGGACACATTATGCCGATGAAATCCATCGAGCAGACGTTTGCAGGCAAATACGGTGACAGGGTAGAGGTGGTCTCATCCCGATTCTTTACCGAAACGGGGAAGAAACCCCTTATAAAATATCAGAAGATGATGATGGACCGGGTGCGCACCTATAACGGGCATCCGTTTATTGGGCATTTTGCAACTTTGTCTTGCAAAGTGTTCGGTAGTTTTATATCCTCTCTCTGCACGATCAGAATTATCAATCCCGCAGCCTTCCGTGAGGGTGTAAAGCATATGCGTGAGCTTAAGCCCGACGTTGTCTTCAGCACCCACTGGGCGACAAACTATTACGCCGAGCAATTGAAGGAAAATAAGCCTGCCACAGTTATGTATTGCCCGGACGCGCAGTTGAACCCGCTTTTCGAATACCATAGCGACC
>JAGAAE010000101.1 GCA_017615405.1 Clostridia bacterium
AGGTCAAGCGAGGAATGACCGGCATCGGTGGTGGCACCGAGATGATAATTATTGATATAGGGCTCATCTAACATTTCACCGTCGACGTAGACGTTTCCGTCTTTGATCATTATTGTTTGATTTTCAGTTGCAATAACTCGCTTGATGATCGGCTGAGAGTTACTGTCCACCGGGTCAATATTGGGATTATTATAGTAGTTCCGTGAGACGATAACGACGTCGCCCTGTTTCGGCTTGTAGTTGAATCCCGAAACGACGACCTTCTCACCGTCGTGAAAAGTATTTTCCATAGATTGACCCGAGATAGTTGCGACCCTGACAAAAAAAGTGAACACTATAATCACTGTTACCAACGCAACGGTTACGACATCGATCCAGTCAAAAAAATCCTTGGCATTTTTTGCGGATTTAGAAATTTCTTTATCGGATTCGCACATATAAGAGTTATTAAAAGAAGCGTATGTAGAGTTTGACCGGGAATGTTTCCCGTTAGAATCAAACACAAGATCACCCCATAAAACAAAATGGGAGACAACATCCGCCGTCCCCCGTAAAAAAATTATTTAATAAGTTCTTTAACCTTTGCGGATTTACCGACTCTGTCACGAAGATAATAAAGTTTGGCTCTGCGGACACGACCGCGTCTTACGAGTTCAACCTTCGCAACGATGGGAGAGTGGATCGGGAAAACACGTTCTACGCCGCATCCATAGGAAAGACGACGAACGGTAAAAGTCTCGGAGATGCCGCTATTGTTCTTGGCAATAACAGTACCTTCAAAAACCTGAATTCTCTCCTTCTCGCCTTCTTTGATCCTGACGTGAACCTTAACGGTAGAACCGATCTCAATCTCGGGAACGTCGGTTTTAAGCATTTCGGCAGTTAATTCTTTTATTGCATCCATAATATATTTCCTCTCAAATAATATTGATGTTCATAAACCGATACCGACCAGAGGAACACCTGTTTTAATGTCTGAATTTCGGCACCAAACCCACCTTGAGGTAAGGCGAAATTATTTTACCATGCTGGCAACTTCAGCGGCAAAATCATCAACGCGTTTCTCGATTCCCTCGCCCTTTTCAAAGCGAACGTATTCGGAAATGCTGAAAGCTTTGCCGAGCTGTTTAGCGGTAGTCTCAACGTACTTACCAACGGTAAGATTATTGTCGATAACGTACTGCTGTTCAACAAGACAGTTTTCTTTATAGTACTTGCCGACTTTACCTTCGACGATCTTAGCCAAAACAGCATCCGGCTTATTTGCCATTTTCGGATCCTCTTTCATCTGAGCAATAAGGATCTCTTTTTCTTTGTCAAGGACTTCAGCAGGAACCGAAGCCTCGTCAAGATAAGCAGGATTCATTGCGGCGATCTGCATAGCAACGTTTTTACCAACGGTGATGCACTCAGCGTTATTCATATCGAAGTCGCCGTCAAATTTAACCAAAACGCCGATTTTTCCGCCGGCATGAACGTAGGAAACGACGTTGCCCTCAAAACGGGCAAAACGGCGGATCTTAATATTCTCGCGGATTTTAAGGAACAATTCCTGAACCATTTCTTCAACGGTCTGACCGCCTTCTGTGCACTTTATAAGCGCATCTACGTCGGCGGGATTTTGGTCGGCAATGATCTTAGCAACCTTTAAGGCAAGGGCTTTGAATTCCTCACCATTAGCAACGAAATCGGTTTCAGCGTTAAGTTCAACGGCAACACCGATATTGTCTTCAACGATTGCGCAAACGGTACCTTCGGCTGCAATACGACCGGCTTTCTTAGCCTGAGAAGCAAGACCTTTTTCACGAAGGAAATCAATCGCGGCATCCATATTGCCGTCACATTCGGTCAATGCTTTTTTGCAGTCCATCATACCGCAACCGGTTTTTTCTCTTAATGCCTGAACATCTTTTGCAGTAAATGCCATTGTTATTTCCTCCTCATTAAGCCTCTTCAGCGGGTGCTTCCTCAGCCGTTTCGGTCTCGGTTTCTTCAACCGTTTCAGCCTCGGTCTCATCGTCATCAGCCGCGGCAGTTCCCATTTCGGTTCCCTGTCTGCCTTCGATAACGGCAGCAGCCATTGTCTCGGCGATAAGTTTTACGGCACGGATAGCGTCGTCGTTGCCGGGGATGACAGCGTCGATCTCGTCAGGATCACAGTTGGTATCTACGATAGCAACGATCGGAATACCTAACTTCTTCGCTTCCTGAACGGCGATCCTCTCCTTGCGGGGATCTACGATGAATAACGCGCTCGGGATCTTGTTCATATCCTTGATACCGCCGATAAACTTTTCAAGTTTTTCGATCTCAAGTTCAAGCTTGACAACTTCCTTTTTGGGGAGAAGGTCAAAAGTACCCTCTTCACGCATTTTGTTAAGCTGCTCAAGACGGGCGATCCTTGTACGGATGGTCGTGAAGTTAGTGAGCATACCGCCGAGCCATCTTGCGTTAACAAAAGGCATACCGCAGTGCTGAGCTTCTTCCTTGATGGAATCCTGAGCCTGCTTCTTAGTTCCTACGAAAAGGATGTCGCCGCCTTCAGCCGCAATGTCACGAACGAAGATATATGCTTCGTTGAGTTTCTTAACGGTTTTCTGAAGGTCGATGATGTAAATGCCGTTACGCTCTGTGAAGATGTAACGAGCCATTTTGGGGTTCCAACGTCTTGTCTGATGTCCGAAATGAACACCGGCTTCAAGAAGTTGTTTCATTGATACTACAGCCATAATTTTTTCCTCCTGAGGTTGTAACCTCCATCATGCGTAAACCACGGCAAATCATCGCAAGTATCGGACGATGACACCTAACCGATACGCATAATGTGTGAATTTAGTCTATCGTATATCGATAGCTGATTGATTATATCATAATCATATCAAAAATGCAAGCATTTTTTGCATAAAACGTATAATTCTATAAATTATTCGCGGCCGATTCAGATATCAGACATCAGATATCGGATGTCAGACGATGAGGCAATATTGAAATATCGTCTAATATCTATCATCTAACGTCTAACGTCTAATATCGTAGGGGCGGATATTATGTCAAGAGTATGATTGTATACAAGAGTGTAAGATGATAGTATACACATTATAGTCTTGAAATTGAACGGTTAATAAGCCTACCGTCATGCGCATTGAACTCTGCGATTTTGAAGTTGCGATAGCAAGCGAAGAAGGAATCCCCTCGGGGATTCGGGCGAAATTCTATGTATTCGTCTATCATAGTTTCGCTTAAATAGACCTGCCATTTATGGTATCTGACATAACCCCAAGAATTTACTTTAATGATATGATATAGTCCGTCATATTCATAAGGATCTACTTTATCGTCATATTTTCTTTTGCTCGGTATATAAATGTCGGCAGGGCATTTCATAGAAAGCGCCTGATGCGGTCTTATGTTGTTGTATTTTATACGCCACTCATTAAGCGCTTTATCTGCTTCAACGCAATTTTGGAAAACGAAATGGTTAAGTAGTTCCGTGTCCATAGTTCTATGAAATCTTTCAATTTTACCTTGCGTTTGAGGATGCTTTATTCTTCCGTGTATAGGAAGTATATCGTGGTTCATTAACCATTTCTCAAATTGTGTATATCCGTGTTTAAAACCGGCAAACTGTGCTCCGTTATCCGATAAGACAGATCGAGGCATTCCATATTCCTCAAAAGCCTCTCTAAAAGCCGGTATTACGGCGTTGCTTGTTTTTGTATATGCCTTTATCTTAATCAAAAATCTTGAATGATCGTCAATAATGTCAAGAGGAAAGCAGTATAATCCATCTGCAGTTTTAAATTCACCTTTAAAATCCGTTTGCCACATTTCGTTGCATTGTTCTTTTTCAAATCTGACAAACGGTTTGTGTTTTAAACTTTCTCGTTCAGATATGCAACCGTTCCTTTTAAGAATGTTATTAACTGTTTTTATGCAAGGTAAGTTTTCATACCCTTGATTTAACAAGACTTTCCGAATAGTCTTGCCTCCCCAACCGGGATTTTCACTTCGTATTTTCAGTATTAAACTTTCCATCTCGGCATCGGTCTTGTTGCCGATTGTTTTTCTTGCATGACTACGGTCTGACAGATCAATCGTATCTTTGGCTCGTTCGACCCATTTGTATCCGGTGCATCTGGTTATGCCGAATTCTCTGCATAACATACTGAAATTGTTTGTCTCCTTGGCAGCATTGACAAATTCTTCTCTTATTCTTTCCACAGTTTTACTCTCCCACGGCATTAAAACACTTCCTTTTTGTATTTTATCTGCCTTCTATTTTACCATAAAACTGTATACAATCATCTTGCACTACCTGTATACCATCATACTACACTATACATATTATCCGCCCGAATTTTGTCTGTCGGATTTTGGCGGGCAGATGGTATCTGCCCCTACACGCAAGGCAATATTGATACGTCGTAGGGGACGATGCCTTTCATCGTCCCGGAGAATTTCATCAAGGCAAAACGGTTCGTCGTGGCGCCGAACCCTACAAATAGGCAATAATGACACAGCGGTCCTGCCAAAAATGGCGGGATTTTCGGGTTTTTATGCGTTGTTTATCATTAAAATCCTTGACAAACGCTTAAAAAAGCGTTAAAATATTCACATATTGAAAGAAAGGATGTCGCGGGTTATGTTTGGAAATTCGTATTATTACTTTTATTTTATATCGGACTGCCCGTGCATCGAGTAAATCTTTTGATTTATAATTTTCGTTGTATGGACGGTCCGCAAGCGGTTGTGCGTGTTTAAAACACCAACTGTTGGCGGATTTTTTATTGGGAGGAAAAAGTATGATTTCAGAAAAAATGACGGCGATAGGCAAAAGCCCCTCAAAGATAAGGGAGATCTTTGAGTATTCAAGAAAAAGAAAGGCGGAGATAGGGGACGACAAGGTTTTCGATTTCAGCCTCGGCAATCCGAATATCCCGTCGCCCGAAAATGTCAACGAAACGATAATCGACCTTATAAGGAACACCGAAAGTACGGCGCTTCACGGCTACACTTCGGCGGTCGGTGACTTTAAAACGAGGAGCGTGATAGCCGAAAATATCGGCAAGCGATTCGGCTTTACCTGCTCGCCCGACAATCTTTATATGACCTGCGGCGCCGCCGCCTCGCTTGAAATAACCTTAAAGGCGCTTTGCAACGAGGGCGACGAGGTAATCGCGCTATGCCCGTATTTCCCCGAATACAAGGTGTTTATCGAGAACGCAAACGCTAAAACCGTTGAGGTCGCCTGCCGTGAGGGTGACTTGGGAATAGATATCCAAAATATCAAGGCGGCTTTATCGGGCAAGACAAAGGCGATAATCGTTAATTCCCCGAACAATCCGTCGGGCGTTGTGTTCAGCAAGGAAGATATAAAGGCGCTTGCCGACCTTTTAGAAGAACACGGCAAAAAGATAAACAGCGCGGTTTACATTATATGCGACGAGCCTTACCGCGAGATAGTTTACGGCGATATTGAGGTGC
>JAGAAE010000102.1 GCA_017615405.1 Clostridia bacterium
AACTTATGTCCCGGAGATATGGCAATTTGGGCACCTGACGTAAATCGCTTTAAAAAGGTCATTTCAGACAAAGAGACCGAATTCACGGTAATTCATTTTACTATTGAGAACGGCGGATTTGACGAAGACTTCTTCGGACGTTACAGGCTCAGCCACAACAGCGGGCTTTTAAGCAAGGTGTTACACGATGAGATCAAAGAGCAAAATGGCGCCGTTACCGACGTTGCGACCTGCGTTTTCACTGCTTTACTGTCACGCTGTATCAGAGAAGCTTCGAACTCAACGGCAACGGCTAAAAATACGTCTTTTACAATTTACCGTGACGCCATATCCTATATGAACGACAAAATCAACGTTATGCTGAGCGTACCCGAGATCGCCCACAACTGCGGAATATGTGAAACGACCTTGAAAAACGCTTTCAGGCATCATACCGGAATAAGCGTTAAAAAGTATTACAGCAACGTCAAGATAGAAAAAGCCGTTGAACTCTTGAAAAAAGGCACAAACGCAAAAGAGGTAGCGGCAATGCTCGGTTTTTCGACACTTTCATATTTTTCCCAATTTTTCAAGCGAGAAACCGGTTGCAGTATCAGAGATTATCTCAGCGACAATAATATCGGTTAAACCTACGGCAAAATTTAAAGACTGTGAATTCCGTTTACGGAGCTCACAGTCTTTTTTATTTATGAATTTCGGGAAAGAGGTATTATTCCCATTTCTTGATACAGAATTTATTATAGAAGAACAAGACTATTCCGATTATCGCGAGAACTATGATAAAGTAGAACCATAGCATTGCGGAAGCCTGACCGTAGTCGGTTACCCTCATAAGTTCTATTGAGTTCGACATTATCTTGTTGTTTGCCGAAGTAAACATCGAGATCATCGTATAAACGATAACGAGCGATAATACGTGACGAAGCATCGGAACGGTTATCATCCAGAATTCTTCCCATTTATTTGCACCCTCGATCTTCGACACCTCATACAGCGACTCGGGGATACCCTGAAGACCTGCCAAAAAGAGGACTATCTGGATACCGCAACTCCACGTCAGTGTTACGGCGTTGCTCAAAAAGAAGGTAAAATACTGGGATAGTTCGGGCGGCAGGTTAAGATTTGAAAGGATCGTGGCATAATCAAAAACTCCGCTGCCTTCCGTACTCATATTGAATATCGGAGCGTTGATCGAACCTGAAGAGAGCAGACGAACTATGACCGAGGATTCAATGATAACGGGGAGGAAGAATATAACGCGCATTATTCCCCTGCCGTGATACTTCTGATTAAGCAAAACCGCGAGGATAAGACTTAGAGCGACTATCATCGGCAATGAATAGAACATTGCACCGACAGACCCGGCAAGTTGGTCAACGTAGTCGGGATTTGCGGTCAATATTCCGCTTTTCGGGTCTACGAAGTTGCTCAGCCCGACGAATTTAAGAATAACATCCGCGGTGCCGTCTCCCCCGGAAACGACCATTTCGCTGAAAGCATAGGCGATCGAATAAAACAGCGGAATAAAGAAGAAAAGGATAAGACCGACGATCCAATGAGATACAAAGGCGTAACCATAGCGTCTTCTTAACGCTTCTATACCGCCGCTACGTTTCTTTTTCTTCATATCAATCACCACTTTCCATCTTGAATCCGTAACCATCGAGCTTTCCTGCCGGCGAATCAGCCGCGACCGAAGAATGATTTGCATAAACCTTGACGCCGTTTTCAAATTCGGTCACCGTAAGGGTCTTTGCGGAATTCAAAAACTCGTATTTAACGATCTGTTTACCCGCCGTTGCTTTATATATATCACCGTAGCTTTCAAGCGAGGTTTTCAAAAGATCCGATGCATATTCATAGTTACAACTGTAAAGTTTTTCGACGTTGTCCTCCATATAGGACGTTTCAAAGTTCTTAATGACCGAAACTCCCAAACCCGTTCCGCTCGAAGCCGCGAGCATAAGTCTCTCACGCGGGTTGGACGCGGTGTTAAGGGCGGCTGAATACATCGGAACTATACCGCCGTAAACCATTTGATAGAACGGTATCTCCGCCATATACTGGTATTTGCCGGTCTTTTCAAGCGGAGCGTCAAAGACGGTATCCATAAGTCCCGCCGCAAAGAATGCGGGCGAACTTCCCGAAACCTTGGCGCCGGATTTCTTGATCTTTTTGATAAAAGATTTAGTGTCGGTATCTATTTTCCCTGATACGGCGTATTTTATATCGGTGTAATCGGAATACATTATTGTTCCGAGAGTCGTAAGCGAAACGCCTGACATATCCTTTTTATTTATCAAATAAATAAGTTTTTCTACCGCAGTGCCGAGTTTTCCACGGCTTAAGATTTTATACATATTCGAAGAATTAAAATCACGAAGCGGAACGTTTACGGTGCTGAACTCGGCTGAATGAAGGGTCGCCGTCTTAGCAGAATCGTTTTCATAAGAAAAACCGTTTCCGGATTTTGCATATTTTACAAGTTCAAAATCCGTATAGAGCGTTTTGCCCATATTTTTACATGATTTTTGCAGATTTGAAAAATCGTCATCGCTTCCGAAAGACGAAGCAAAGTTAA
>JAGAAE010000103.1 GCA_017615405.1 Clostridia bacterium
CGACCGAGGAAAGCGAATCAAAATTCGCAATTATGGTGTCGCTTAACTCCTGCCATTTCGCATAAACATTTAAGACCTTTAACGTTCCCGAGGAATTCCAGTTGTCGGTTGCGGCAGGGATAGTACTGCCAAGCGGAGTTGTTAATCCCGAATCAAGATACCAACCGCCAAATTCCTTCTCCTTCTTTGTAAGGATTGGTAATGTCGTTGAACTTCCGACCGGAGCGGTCGTCAGGTCGAAAACATCGCCGTTATCGGGATGGATACAAATATTCGAATATGCCGCACCGCTTGAAAGTCGAGTGGCGGAAAAATCATCAATATAAAGGTCGCATTGAGCGGTTTTTCCGGTATCAAACGTAAAACCGATCCTTGAAAGCCCGTTTGCGACCGTAGCGTGTGCGGGAACGTTCCAAATAACTACCGCAACTTCACGCCAGGTGTTATCGCATATCAGCTTGTAACTGCCGTAATCCTCAGGGGTTTCCGCAGAAAGATAACTTGACTTTCCGGCAAATCCGCCACTTCCGGTCGATGATGGCCATTGTGCCTGATTTGTTAAATGAAATCTGTTTATATAGAATGAATTGCTGTTTGATTCATTTACTTTATACTTAAATCTGACAAGAACGTTACAGGTCTCTGAAACGGTTGTGCTTATTCCCTGCCCGCTTCCCTTGCCGATTATTAAGGTAGGCTGATACTTTTCAGCCGAGGTTTTTTTGCTTAAATGAAGAACTTTGCCGTGAACGCCGTCATCCAAATCGAGAATTTCGACACCGGTTCGGGTTATTGAATTGGAATCGGAATAGGTCGGCTTGTTCGTTCCGATAGCGGCATCGGTACTGCCACCGACCGATGAATAATCATCAAAATCGGTCACAGTATCGTGTGTTTGTTCGGTCAATTTTGCATAATAGTATGTAATTGCATTTTCTTTTGTTCCGAAAGATGTGGAATTGGAAACAAAAACGCTTCCGGCAGGAGTAGTCAACTCGGCGTCGCTATACCATCCGTCAAAAACCGAATCGCTTTTAGACGGTGTCGGAAGGGTCATAGGATCACCTACAATGCCTCCTATAAGATCCATGGGAGCACCGCCGTTTGAACGAAGACAGACGGTAGCGCCGCTTAATCCGCTTTGGACGTCAATAACCGTCAACGATACGTTATCAAGATAAAAATCGATATCATCATTTGCAGGAGAATCAATAACAAATCCTAACTTTTTGCCGCCATCTTTCGTTCCGAGCTTAACGGCAAAAGAATAGGTATGCCACTCACTGTCTTTGATAAGTTTAAAAGCACTGTAGGTTGATTCCGGTTCTTCTGCCGAAGCATAGTTATTTACGGAAACAAGCCTATCACACGATTTAGTAGCATTGTTCCACAACGACCAATTATAGCGGTAATAACCGCCGTCCGCCGCTAAATTGAACTGTTTAATCAGAGTTCCGTTCCCGGCACAAACCGCAGTATCAACCTTATAGTCAAAGGAGATAATTGCATTGTAATAGGTGTCTGCCGAGATTCCGGAAAGTCCGACACCTTCGGTATTACCGATGATAACGTGTGCCCCATACTGCGCCGTTGCGGGAGCTTTTCTGAAACGAAGAACCTTTCCCCTACCCGTTTCGCTTACGATACTGAGCGGATTGACCGCTTCAGAGGTTGAAGCATCGGTATAGGTCTGTGTTCCGTCGGCTTTGCATATCCCAACGCTTGTTGAGTTCGGATACGCACTACCGATGCCGGTCATTTCGTCGAAGGTTTGCAATAGCGTGCCATACGGGGTTGACGACATCGCAGATACCCCGACAGTCAACTGCGCCGTAATGATCGCCAATGCCAATACAATTACGAATAATTGCTTAAACCGATGTGTTCTCATAATCTTTTCCAACCTTTATTCAGATTACAAACTGCCTCATATATCTACTGCTTAAAGTGACCGAATCGCAGACTTTTTCTCTCGATCCTTCAAATGCTTTATCCTCAATTTCTATGCAAACAAAGCTGTCATATCCGATATCTGTGAGTGCAGAAATATACTTGCCCCAGTCAACGTCGCCGAGCCCCGGTAGTTTAGGACTCATAAACTCAAGAGGATATGCCATAATGCCAACGTCGTTAAGCTTGTCGGGATAGAGTTTTATATCCTTGCAATGAACATGGAATATCTTGTCTTTAAATTCATAAAGCGGTTTAATATAGTCAATATGCTGCCATATAAAATGGCTCGGATCATAGTTGATGCCGAAATTGTCACTATCAATAATCTCAAACATTTTTCTCCAAAGTTTGGGAGTGGTAAACAGATTCTGACCGCCTGGCCACTGATCAGCGCCGAAAAGCATAGGACAGTTTTCTATTGCAATCTTTACTCGCTTTTCCTCGGCAAAGCGAACAATCGGTTTCCAGACTTCCTCAAATATTTTGAGATTTTCCTCAACCGTTTTGAACTGATCTCTGCCGACAAAGGTCGTAACCATATTCACGCCCAAAAGCGCACTCATAGTGATAACCTTTTTGAGGTGTTCAATATTGGCGGCACGCTTTTCGAGATCACCGTCCATGGTGTTCGGGTAGAAAGCGAGCGAGGAAATTTCGACGCCCTTTGATTTGCAGTAGTCCTTCACATAGTCTAAATACTTCTCGCTTGTATTTTCGACGTCGATGTGACTTACTCCCGCATACCTTCTTTCAGCCTTTCCCTGAGGCCAACAAGCGACCTCCACGCAGGTAAGACCGTTTTTCGCTGCGTCGTCAATCATTTCCTCAAAACTAAAGCTGTCATATATGGCGCTTACAACACCAAGTTTCATATATACCACTCCCAGACTTTTTAAATAATTAAAGATTTTTTAAATAATTAAAGCTGTTTTCGAGACATACAAAAGGATCCCTGCCCAAGCAATCATCCTGCTCAACGACAAAGTATTTTACTCCAGACTTTCTCGCCGATTCGATAATTCCTTTCCAATTCAAATTACCTTCACCGATATATGCTATGTAAGGTTCCTTTTCATTCCTGCTCATATCTTTCAAATGGATAATATCAATTCTGCCAGTAAGGTCTTCAATAAGCTTTCTTACATCCATACCGCTTTGTTGTGCGAAATAGACGTCAAGACAGATAGATACAACTTCAGGGTCTGTGTTTTCCACGATATAGTCAAGGACGGTTTTGTTATTGAATTTCACAAATTCGTGCCCGTGATTATGATAGGAAAACTTAAACCCGCAAGGAGCAAGCTTTTTCGCAACGGTATTGATTTTGTCGATCGTGTC
>JAGAAE010000104.1 GCA_017615405.1 Clostridia bacterium
GTCTGTCATTACCGTATTTTTTCTTAAGTTCATCAAGTTTAGGCTTGATCCTCATCTGCTGAACAGATGACTTCTGACTCTTAATGCTTAAAGGCAACAGTATAACGTTTATCAAAAGAGTAAAAACGGCAACCGACAAAGCAAAAGAGTGACCGGGTAATTCCGAAAAAAGCCTTAACACCCAACTTAACGGTTGATTGATAATACTAAATAGACTTTCCATTATTTTTTCACCTTTCTGAAAGGTCGTTTTTCGGGGACGGGATCATATCCGCCCTTGCATAGCGGGTTACAGCGTAATACCCTCCATATTATGAGGGGCAACCCGATGAAAAAACCGTGCACCTGAAGTGCTTCGATCGCATACGCCGAGCACGTAGGAGTAAATCTGCAGCTAGATATTTTTTTGGGAGAGATGCCTTTCTGATAAAGCCTTATCAACCATATCAGCATCTTGCTCAATGGACGGAATGTCACGCCAAACACCTGCTGCTTTCAAATGTTTTTCAATACTGTTTGCGATCGTATAACTCTTCTTTGTGAGAATTCTTGTCCTCGCGACAAAAACGAAGTCATAACCGGAAACTATGTTTTCCGAAACAGTGGAAAACGCCGCTCTGAGTAACCGCTTTGCCCGATTGCGGTAAACAGCGCATCCGACTTTCTTACCGACAGTAACACCTAAACGTGTCTGCCTCGCTCTTCCCTTGGCAACGTACATCACAAAACAGGGGTCAACAAAAGATTTACCCCGATAATAAAGTCGTTTAAAATCTTTGTTTTCTTTATGTGATATAAATTGCTTCATAAAGATTTTACCTCTCCGGGAAAAGGAAAAGCCGCCGTAGCGGCTAAAAATTCACACAATTAGTAGGTTAATTGCTTTCTTCCCTTCGCTCTGCGGCGAGCAAGCACTTTTCTGCCATTGGCAGTAGCCATTCTTTTAAGAAAACCATGTTCTTTTTTACGATGAAGTTTCTTCGGCTGATACGTTCTTTTCATTACTATTACCTCCCTTAATATTACATAGTTACATACTCAGACATCGGTTCGGGCAACCGACGGAATAATCATTAGATTAGCCTACACATAACCTATCAATTATGAATTATACCTCAAAACCCATACGATTGTCAATATAAATATTATAATAAATTCAAAAATCGAAGAAAAAGCGAAAATCGACTGCTGAAAATCAGCAGCCGAAAATCAGCCGTTTTGTTCATTCGCCTTTCGGGAAGTTAAAATCTTTGCCCTTTTCATCGTCACCCTGATTACCGGAAGGCATATTTTCAACTTCTTTTTTCTCGGTTGAATAACTTGATTCACCGACGTTGGCTTTAAGTTTTATCGAGTATTCATCAACATTGCCGTCTTTATCGACTACCGTCAGTTTCAACGTATCGTTGGCGCGACTGTCATCAATTACGTCAAGTATAACGTTGGAATTTGTAATATCGGTACCGTTTACCTTTGTAATAATGCAACCCTTTTCGATCTTACCGTATAAATCGCTATCCTCTGAGATATTGGTGACGTAAAGACCCGTATAACCGGTGCCGTTAATTTCAGCTTCGAGCGACGTGATCTCGCTGTAGGTGATTCCGAGTTTTGCTCTGTCAACGACCCTGCCTTTTGAGGAAAGTTGCGGAGCAAATCTTGCTATCGTTTTGACAGGAATTGCAAAACTCATTGAAGCACCGCCATCAGCGGTCGTCTTTGACGAAGTCATTCCGACAACTTGCCCGTACATATTGACAAGTGCACCGCCTGAACTTCCCTCAAAAATGTCACAGTCGGTCTGGATCATTCTGACGCTGTAGCTTGAAGTGACCTGGGCACGGCGGAAGGGATTGGAAATTATCCCCGTCGAAATCGACGACGCTGAGCGAGCATCGCCCGGTCTGCCGATCGCGACGACGTTTTCACCGAACTGAAGCTCATTTGAATCTCCGAATTGCGGTGCCGGGAGCCCTGTTGCATCTTTTACCTTTAAAAGAGCTATGTCGCTGATCGTATCGCCCGCGACATATTCCGCGTCAAACACTTCGCCTTTACTTGTATAAATCTTGAATTTTGCCGCCGGAACGTTGGAATAAATATGATCGTTTGTCAGGATGTATTCATTGTCCGTATATACGATGCCGGTCGCCTGAGAAGCATTTCCGTCTTCATTATAAGCAATAATACCGACTATCGAATCATTGATCTTATCATAAACCTCCTGCGCCGTCATTTCGTCTGTATTTGCAGGTTTCGGATAAACCTTCATTGAAGTTTCGGTGTAGAGCTTCTTATTTTCGCTCTTCTTTTTACCCATATTGTACGCGACGGCACACGAAACGGTCAAAAGAAGCACAAGCGCAAGTATTCCGGCAAAAACCCTTAATCCCTTAGAGGAAGACTTTTTAGAGTTATCATCGGTTTCGTTGTTGAATTCGATCTTTTCATGTGAATTAAAGCCGTATACCCCACGTTGTGAAAGATCGTCCCCTGACGCGTAGGCAGGAGCCGAAGTCGGATCCTTCACGGCAATATCGTCGGTTTTTTCAAGAGTTTCTTCGAGCGGCGCCTCCTCGGCAATTGTCACCACAGGCTCCGTTTCCGGGGTTAAAGTTTCGTCCGGTTCTGTCACCCCGGCGAATGTTTCTTCAGAAATTGATTCTTCCTTCGGATCGTTCTCTACCTGAGGTATATTGTTTTCATTTTCAAAATTATCCATAACTAACACCTGCAAAAATTATAATGAATTTTATTCGCCTATCGGCAAGATAAAGCTAAATGTCGTAAGTTCGTTTTCCTTGCTCTTGACGCTTATCGAGCCGCCATGCTTTTTAATAATGGTTTTTGCCATATACAGACCAAGTCCGGTACTGTTTTTATTTGCCGATCTTGATCTATCCGACTTGTAAAAACGCTCAAAAACGTATGGAAGATCGTTTGCCGATATGCCCTTTCCCGTATTGGAGATGGAAAAGGTCAATTTATTGGAATCAAATTTCAACTTGAAGGTTATTTTTCCACCGTCATCGGTAAACTTTATCGCATTATCGACAAGATTGTATACAACGCGATGTATAAGATCTTTGTCGGCGTTTATCGTAACACTCTCAAATGAGTCAAGACCGATTACGTCAATATTGCCGGATGCTATCCGCTGTTCCTGACTTAAAACAACGTTCAAAACCATTTCTCTGAAATCAAATCTTGAAGGTTTTAAGACGAATTCCTCTGACTCGATTCGCGCGATGTTCAGCATATACTGTACCATACGTGACAATCGCTTGATCTCGCCGGAAACAAGCGTCAGATAGTGGTTTTGCCGTTCGGGTTCTATCGTTCCGTCAATGATGCCGTCAATAAACCCGCCGATGGTAGTCATTGGTGTTTTCAGTTCATGAGATACGTCGGCAATGAAGGTTTTTCGCATACTTTCAAGTCTTGAAAGCGAGTCGGTCATATCGTTAAACGAAGCAGCAAGATCGCCTATTTCATCATTTGTCGTAACAGGTATTCTTTTTGAGAAATCACCCATCGCCATAGCTTTCGCCGCCGTAGACATTAGCTTTAGCGGTTTTGTAAGCCTGTTGGTAATAACGTAAAGCGCGATAAATATCAGTATAAGCGGAACTATTGCGCTGAATAAATATATCCTACCGATACTTTCAAACAATGACGACAAGCCTGAAATCGGAGAGGTTGCAACTACCGTTCCGACTACGCTTCCGTCGGAATCGGTTATCTTTTTTGAAGCAACGTAACGTTGATCGCTGTAAATCCCTAAGTCTGTTATTCTCCCGCCGGATTTTTGAATGGATGAAAGCAGTTTTGTGTCTACCGCAGTCGCCGTGTGCTCACATCGACCGTTTTTAAACCACTCATCACAGTCACAAATAGTAATGTATCCGTTTGAATCGGTAATAAACATACTGTTTTCGGAGACGTGAGATAAATTGTTGATTATGAAATGTATCTTCTTTCGCGAAGCAAATGAATTGATCCCTTCCGGTTCCTTCTCATAATAATCCGCAACCGAGTTACAGGAACGCCATAACGTTTCATATTTGGAATCGGTTATATACTTACTGTAAACAAGCGTCATTATCATCATCAGCAAGGTCAGACAAACGATAACAACGACCGCCGTCGCCAGAAAATACTTAATAAACAGTTTTCTCTTCATAAAACCTATTTGACCTCAAATTTATATCCTACGCCCCACACGGTTCTTAAAGCCCAATTAGAAGATACGTTCTCGAGTTTTTCGCGAAGGCGCTTGACGTGAACGTCGACCGTCCGTGAGTCGCCGTAATAGTCAAATCCCCAGACCTCATCGAGAAGCTGATCTCTTGTATAGACCCTGTTCGGGTTGCTTGCAAGGTGGTAGATCAACTCAAGTTCCTTAGGGGGAGCGTCGATCCGTTTACCGTCGACTATCAGTTCATAGTTAGTAAGGTTGATGACCAATTTATCGTATTTAACGATCTTTTCGGTTTCTCCGTTCTTGTCTACAGACCTTCTCAAAACGGCTTTAATCCGAGCAATGACCTCTTTTGTATCAAAAGGTTTACTGATATAATCATCAGCGCCGAGTTCAAGACCCAAAACTTTATCGAAGACTTCACCCTTTGCCGTAAGCATAATAATAGGCGTGTCACTTTCCTTCCTTATTTCTCTGCAAACCTGCCAACCGTCGAGTTTCGGCATCATTACGTCGAGCAAAATAAGATCCGGTGAATAAGTCTTCAGAACGCTTAGCGCCTGCATACCGTCATTCGCGACAGCCGTTAAAAATCCGTCCTTTTCGAGGTATAACCGCAATAATTCGCAAATA
>JAGAAE010000105.1 GCA_017615405.1 Clostridia bacterium
TAAAGGTAAATATCGAGAATCTGCCATCGTCCAACTGCGATATGATGCTCGACAGCGAATTCGTATCCGCACAGGCTCTCAAAAACTACGCCGCAAATCCCGAGCACAACAGAATAGCCGATACCTTTGTAAGACCCTTCACCGCGAAACGCAGTTGTTTTGATTATGAGGTTTAAAATTTCACAAAAAGTTTAAACTTTTCATATTCTGCGGTATTATAATAGTTCCAGTCTATCATCGGAGGAAATTATGTTAAAAAAACTTGCAAAGAGTGTAAGGGAATACAAACTCCCCGTCTTCCTGACCCTGTTTTTCATTATGGCGGAAGCGGCGATCGAGAGCATTATTCCTTCCATCACCGCAAAACTTGTCAACAATATAAAAGACGGCGTAAGCGTTGCATACATTCTTAAAACGGGCGGGATCTTGGCCCTTTTGGCGATCCTGTCGCTTTCCTGCGGCGGTATCGCCGGATATACCTGCGCCAAGGCGTCGGCGGGATTTTCGAAAAATCTTCGCCACGATATGTTCAGGAATATCCAGAAGTTTTCGTTCGGCAATATTGATAAATTCTCGTCCTCCTCGCTCGTCACGAGGATGACGACCGACGTCAACAACGTTCAGATGGCGTTTATGATGATAATCCGTATCGCCCTTCGCGCGCCGCTTATGCTTATATTCTCGATCACGATGGCGTTCGTAATAGGCGGAAAGCTTGCCTTCGGATTTGTCGTTATCATCCCCGTTTTGGCGGGCGGACTTCTTATGATCGCGAAGTTTGCGATGCCGGCGTTCAGGCGCGTTTTCAAGAAATATGACCGTCTTAACGAATCGGTCGAAGAAAACGTCCGCGGTATGCGCGTCGTCAAGGGTTTTTCAAGAGAAAACTACGAGCGAAAGAAGTTCAAGGCGGCAGCCGACGATATCTGCGTGGATTTTACAAAGGCGGAACGTATCGTTTCATTGAACGGACCGCTGATGCAGCTTTGTATCTATTTTAATATGGTGTTCGTTCTCTCGATCGGCTCATATGCGATAATCGGCGGAAAGAGCGGTATCGACGTCGGCGAGATATCGGCAATGCTGACCTACGGTTTCCAGGTACTTATGCAGCTTATGATGATCTCGATGATCTACGTTATGCTCACGATGTCCGCCGAGTCGGCGAAACGAATCGTCGAGGTGCTTGACGAAAAAACGACCATCAAAAACTGTGATGATCCGATATATGAGGTTAAGGATGGGTCCATCAGTTTTGAAAATGTCGACTTTAAATACTCGGAGCATGGAAAAGAATTCGCCATTTCCGACGTTTCGCTTAAAATAGAAAGCGGTATGACGGTAGGCGTCATCGGTGGAACGGGATCGAGCAAAACGACCCTCGTTCAGCTTATCCCGAGGCTTTATGATGCTACCGACGGCGTTGTTACGGTCGGCGGCGTCGACGTAAAGAATTATGATCTTGAAACGCTCAGAAACGCCGTTGGTATGGTGCTTCAAAAGAATATCATCTTTTCCGGAACGATAAAAGAAAACCTTCGCTGGGGCAACGAAAACGCCACCGACGAGGAGATAATCGACGCCTGCAAGCTTGCAAAGGCGGACGAATTTATCGAAACCTTCCCCGATAAATACGATACCTTCATCGAGCAGGGCGGGACCAACGTTTCGGGCGGTCAGAAACAGCGCCTTTGCATTGCGCGTGCGCTTCTTAAAAAGCCGAAGATCCTTATTCTCGACGATTCGACCAGCGCCGTTGATACCAAGACCGACGCCGAAATAAGAAAGGGATTTAAAAGCTATATCCCCGAAACGACCAAAATCATTATTGCTCAGCGTATATCCTCGGTGCAGGATGCCGATATGATACTCGTACTCGACAACGGCAAGATCGTAAACAAGGGCACCCACGAGCAGCTGCTTAAAGAAAGCGAGATATATAAAGAGGTATATGAGCAGCAGATAAGCGGAGGTGGTATCGATGAGTAATCAGAGACTTCCGAAGGGAATGAACACCGGCAAAAAGATAAACCCGAAATCGCTTATCAGAGTAATAAAAATGCTCTGTTCATTCTATCCTGTTTTAGTGCCGATCGTCGGAGTGAGCATCGTTATCTGTTCGGTCGTTTCGTCCATCCCGGCGATCTTCCTTCAAAAGACCATTGAGGTTATCGAGGAATATGTAAAAAAGACCGGATTTGATTCGTCGACCCTCTGGGAGATGGCGAAGAAGGAGATCATTCCGCTTCTTATAATTCTTGTAATACTTTATGTCATTTCGATAGCTTTGATGACCCTTTATTCGCTTTTGCTTGCCAAGATAACCCAAGGGTTTTTATCAAAACTTCGCTGCAAGATGTTCGACGTTATGCAGGATCTCCCGATAAAGTATTTCGACACCAACAAGCACGGCGATATCATGAGCCACTACACAAACGATATCGACACCCTCCGTCAGCTCGTGTCCCAGGCGCTTCCGCATATGCTCCAGTCGGGGATCATCGTAATTTCGGTACTGTTTATAATGATATGGTACAGCTTTTGGATGACCCTTGTGGTTTTGCTGGGCGTTTTTGCGATGCTTACCGTTTCAAAGAAGATAGGCGGCGGAAGTGCGAAGTATTTTATCCGCCAGCAAAAATCGGTCGGTAAAACAGAGGGCTATATTCAGGAAATGATGAACGGTCAGAAGGTCGTCAAGGTCTTCTGTCACGAAAATAAGGCAAACGAGGAGTTTGACAAACTGAACGAGGAGCTTTATAACGACGGATTCAGGGCTAACGCCTATGCCAACTGCTTAGCGCCGATAATTATGAACATCGGCAATATTCTCTACGTCGTCTGCGCTACTATAGGCGGCATTCTGCTTGTTACAAAGGTTCCGAACGTAGGTATCAGTACGATCGTTTCAGGCTCCCTCACCGCCGCGCTTTCGGTCTCGATAATCATCTCTTTCCTTAATATGACAAAGCAGTTTACGGGTAACTTGAATCAGGTCTCCCAGCAGATAAACGCCGTCGCAATGGCGCTTGCCGGAGCCGAGAGGATATTTGAGCTTATGGACGGCAAGCCCGAGGAGGATAACGGCTACGTTACGCTTGTCAACGCCGAATATAAAAACGGCGAGCTGACCGAGTGTGAAAA